>CAMBGL010000021.1 GCA_945866155.1 Bifidobacterium breve | reverse complement strand
TATCACATGTTTTCACCAAAGTATTGAAATGAACTTACAAAAATGAATCGCGAAGAATTTCGTGAGCATGCACGCTCTAACAATGTAATTCCTGTTTTTCGAAAGTTGCTCGCAGATGGCGAAACACCACTTGGAATTTATAGAAAACTTGCAAAGAATTTACCAAATACATTCTTGCTTGAATCTGCCGAACATGGCGGCGCATGGTCGAGATATTCATTTATTGGTGTTCGCAGCCAAGCAACACTGACAGAGCGGGATGGAAAAGCATTCTGGGAAGGCAATCCTCCAGCAGGTGCGCCAACTGGAATGGCCCCACTTGAAGCACTGCGTCTTTCTGCCCAGCATTTGAAATCTCCCGTGATCGCAGGATTACCAACGCTGACAGGTGGGCTCGTTGGATATATGGGTTATGACAGTGTGCGCGGTCTAGAAAAATTGCCAACGCTTTCAAAGAAGGATTTACCGCTCCCTGAATTAAATTTCATGCTCACAAGTGATATCGCCGTTATGGATCACACCGATGGGACTCTTATTTTGATAGCAAATGCGATCAACTGGGATGGAAGTACAGATAGAGTCGATGAAGCATATGACGCTGCAGTTGCAAGACTTGATCGAATGCAGGAAGAGCTAGCCCAATCTATTCCATCTGCAATATCTGAGATCAATGCCTACAACGTTCCAGAAGTTGAAACAACAATGACAAGTGCGCAATACAAAGAGAAGATTCTCAAAGCGAAAGAGGAGATTGTCGCCGGGGAGGCATTTCAAATTGTTCTCTCTCAACGTTTTGCAACTACATGCACTGCTGATGCGATAGATGTTTACAGAGCGCTACGCCTGCACAATCCAAGCCCGTATATGTATCTCTTTAGATTCAATGGTGGAATAAATATTGTTGGGTCGAGCCCAGAAGCCCTTGTCAAAGTAACAAATAGAGGCGATCGTAAAGAGGTAATGGTTCATCCAATTGCAGGCACTCGTAAGCGCTCTGATATTCCAGAAGAGGATCACCGCTTAGGGGAAGAATTATTGGCAGATCCAAAAGAGCGCGCAGAGCATTTGATGTTAGTTGATCTAGGTCGAAACGATTTAGGACGTATTTGCGAAGCAGGTTCAGTTGAAGTTGTGGACTTTATGCATATCGAGCGATATTCACATGTTATGCATATCGTCTCAACTGTTACTGGAACTCTTGCAAAGAAATCTTCACCCGTTGACGCTCTCTTTGCTGTATTTCCTGCAGGAACGTTATCTGGTGCGCCAAAGCCACGCGCTATGGAAATTATTGAAGAGCTCGAACCAACGCGTCGAGGTATTTATGGCGGCGCTATCGGTTATATAGATTTCACCGGAAACATTGATGCATGTATAGCTATCCGTACAGCTTTGATTTACGAGGGTAAGGCGTACGTACAAGCAGGAGCTGGAATTGTTGCTGATTCAGATCCAGAATCCGAAAACCAAGAGTGTATAAATAAGGCGGCAGCTGTCTTAGGTGCAGTGAGTGCAGCGCATACGATGAAGTCGATTTCATGAGCAACGGAATATCTTTGGCAATATCTTTTGTTGTAGTCATCGCAATAGCTATCCTTATTGGAAAACGATTCCGACTCTCGTCGCGCTATGAGAGAAAAGATAAGTTATTGACACCATGGAACTCTTTAGATCAAGGAATCGATCCAACAGAAAATGATGCCAGTAAATGAGCGTTTTAGATTCGATCATTGAGGGCGTGCGAGAAGACTTAGCAATGCGTCGTTTGCCACTTGCTCAAATCCGAGAAGCACTAGAGAGTGCACCAGTGGTTCGAAATGTTGGCGCAGCATTTACCGGGCCAGAGATTTCAATAATTGCTGAAGTGAAACGCTCTTCCCCTAGTAAAGGCGCGCTTGCAGCAATTGAAGACCCAGGCGCACTAGCGAGCAGATATGAAGAATCTGGAGCAAATGTCATTAGCGTGCTCACGGAACGACGACGCTTTGGTGGTTCATTAGATGATCTTGATGCCGTCCGAGCGCGCGTAGATCTTCCAATTTTGAGAAAAGATTTCATGGTTGATGAGTATCAATTTCTAGAAGCGCGCGCTCATGGAGCAGATCTCGTACTTCTTATCGTTGCAGCGTTGAGTAAGAATCAACTCGATGATTATTATCAATTAGCAAAAGAATTAGGTATGTCATCACTCATCGAAGTTCACACCCACGATGAATTGGAGAGAGCACTCGAAATTTCGCCTGAGATAGTTGGTGTGAACTCCCGCAATCTGAAAACACTCGATGTTGACCCATCTGCATTTGCTCAACTCATACCCCGAATTCCGGCAACGATGGTGCGGGTAGCAGAGTCAGGCATCTCACATCGAAGTGAAGTTGAATTTGCCCAAGAACATGGCGCAACAGCAATATTGGTAGGAGAGGCCCTTGTGCGCTCAGCCGATCCAGAACTCGCCATGCGCGAATTACGTGGTCATCGGTAGACTTCTTTCATGACGACATCAGAATCTACGATTCTCGGACACTTTGGCCAATATGGCGGACGTTTCGTTCCAGAGGCACTCATCGGTGCTTTAGAAGAACTCGAAGCGGCACATATCAGCGCGCTTAAAGATCCAATCTTTCAAGCCGAGCTAGCACAACTACATCAAACGTATACCGGTCGCCCTAGCATTCTTACTGAGGCAAAGAGATTTGCAGAATATGCAGGTGGTGCACGAATTCTTTTGAAGCGCGAAGATCTCAACCACACAGGCAGTCATAAAATCAACAATGTATTAGGTCAAGCACTTTTGACAAAGCGTATGGGTAAGAAAAGAATCATCGCCGAAACTGGCGCGGGACAACATGGCGTTGCATCTGCAACAGCTGCAGCGCTTATGGGACTTGAATGCGTTGTCTATATGGGCGAAGAAGATACGCGCCGTCAATCACTCAATGTTGCGCGTATGAAAATTCTTGGTGCAGAAGTTGTTCCTGTTACAACAGGATCTCGAACCCTCAAAGATGCAATCAATGAAGCGATGCGTGACTGGGTAACAAATGTAGAGACAACTCATTACTTACTAGGAACAGTTGCTGGCCCACATCCTTTCCCAACAATGGTGCGTGATTTCCATAAAATTATTGGGCAGGAAGCAAAAATCCAAGTGCAAGAACTAGTTGGACGCTTACCTGATGCTGTATTGGCATGCGTCGGTGGCGGATCAAATGCAATTGGAATTTTTCATGACTTTATAGCCGATGCATCAGTGCGACTCATTGGTCTTGAAGCCGGGGGAGATGGCGTAGAAACTGGGCGCCATGCAGCAACGATTACTGGTGGCACAGCAGGAGTACTTCACGGAACACGTTCCTATGTATTACAAGATGAGAATGGTCAAACTGTTGAATCGCATTCGATTTCTGCAGGACTTGATTACCCAGGTGTTGGACCAGAGCATGCCTACCTTCATGACATTGGTCGCGCCGAATATCGCGCCATCACCGATGCGCAAGCGATGCATGCATTTTCACTGCTTTCAAAAACAGAGGGAATAATTCCAGCTATTGAAACTGCACACGCACTTGCGGGCGCTATTCAAGTAGGTAACGAGTTGGGTCCTGATGCAGTGTTGCTTCTCAATCTTTCTGGTCGCGGAGATAAAGATGTGCAAACAGCAGCAGAGTATTTTGGAATCAAACTCTAGTAATGGCTACAACTCTGGACCAAGTTTTTGCACAGACTAAGGCAGAAAATCGTGCTGCACTTATTGCATATATTCCTGCCGGCTTTCCAACAATTGAAGGCTGTAAGAAAGCAATCAAAGCCTTAGTTGATGGTGGTGTTGATGCGATTGAAATTGGTTTTCCTTATAGCGATCCTGTGATGGATGGTCCAATTATCCAAGCGGCAGCAGAGCAATCCCTTGCACATGGCACAGGAGCTGCAGATGTTTTCTCTGCTCTCAAATGTGCAACCGATGCAGGAGTAGCAGCAGTTGTCATGACGTATTGGAATCCAATTGAAAGATACGGCGTTGATGAGTTCGCAAAGTCGATCGCTGACAATGGCGGATCAGGTGTAATTACACCTGATCTAACTATCGAAGAATCAGATCGATGGATAGCTGCAACAAATAACAATGGCATTAGTCCGATTTATGTAGTTGCACCGAGCACCAATGATTCTCGACTTGGAAAAGTTACTGATCACTGCTCAGGCTTTATTTATGCAGCAAGTTTGATGGGCGTAACTGGGACGCGCACAAGTATTTCATCGGGTGCTAGCGATTTAGTGGCGCGAATTCGAAAGGTGAGCGAATTACCCATTGCAGTCGGCTTAGGTGTTTCAAATCACGTGCAGGCTCGAGAAGTTGCAGGATATGCCGATGGCGTCATTGTTGGTTCAGCATTTATAAAATGCTTACTCGAAGCAGATACCGAAGAAGATGGCTTACGTGCCATTACCGAACTGGCCCAAGATTTAGCCAAAGGCGTGCGCGAAGGGCGATGATGGGCTTTTCTCAGCCTTATCGGTTGGGATGGCGCAACGATTTCGCCACTGATTCGGTATTCTTTTACAGTATTTGACGAAAAGAATTGAGGAATTAGCAATGGCCCAAAAAAATGGTGGAGATAAAATCACTCGCAACATCGTGATTGGAATGGTGACACTCGTTGTCGCTGTAGGTGTCATATTCTCCGTAATGGGTAACAAGGCGAGTGAGAGCGTATCCCTGCCTTCGCAGACAAATTCCGCAAATGGTTCTGGCATTGAATTCAATAGTGAACTAACGGGTGTTCCTGTTGTAGATATTTGGGAAGATTTTCAATGTCCAGCCTGCGCACAATTCGAAGCGCTCAATAGCACTTACATAGAGAGCATTATTCTGGAAAAGAAAGCAAAAGTAATTTTCCATCCACTCTCATTCTTAGGTCCTGAATCTATTCGCGCCGCAAATGCTGCAGCCTGCGCATCCGATGAAGGTAAGTATTTGGCCTACCACGATTTTCTCTATAGAAATCAACCTGCTGAAAATAGTGGCAAGTGGACAAATGCTTATTTGATTGCTGGCGGAGTTGCAGTGGGAATTTCTTCAGCTGAATTTGGTGCTTGCATCAATGATTCAAAATATGGTGGTTGGGTACAAAGTATTGCCGCAGATGGTGGGCAAAAGAAAATAAACTCAACTCCATCTGTTTTTGTAAATGGCAAAGAACTTGATCGAAATACTCAGATTTATGATGCCGCAGCATTTGCCGCAGCAATTGAACAGGGATAAATAAATGTTTCGCTCAATTCCCTCACCGAATATCTCGGTTTTGGAGATTGGGCCACTAACTATCCATATGTATGCCCTGTGCATCATCACTGGAATCGCTGTCGCAATTTGGATTGGTGATAGACGCTTTGTTTCTCATGGTCCTAATACCAAATCTATAGTTTCTGAGGTTGCAATCTATTGCGTGCCAGCAGGCATTATTGGTGGACGTATCTACCATGTGATTACTTCTCCGGATGCATACTTTGGCAGTAATGGAAATCCAGTTGATGCATTGAAAATTTGGAATGGTGGATTGGGTATTTGGGGCGCGATTTCTCTTGGTGCATTTGTTGCATGGATTAGATATCGCCAACTTGCACGAAAGGTTGAACTTCCAGCATTTGGTCTTTTCCTAGATTCCTTAGCGCCAGGAGTTCTCTTTGCTCAAGCTATTGGCCGCTTTGGCAATTGGTTTAATATCGAACTCTTTGGAAGACCACTAGATGCACCATGGGCACTAGAAATTCCGCAATCATTTCGACCATCTAGTTTTAGAGAATTTGAAACATTTCACCCAACTTTTCTCTATGAATCGCTCTGGTGTTTTGCTTTAGCACTCTTACTCATATTGTGGGGCAATCGATCGAAGCCAGGACAAATTTTTTCTCTCTACATTATTGGTTATTGCATAGGTCGCTTCTTTATTGAATCACTTCGAATAGATGATGCTCATCTCTTAGCGGGAATGCGAATCAATGAATGGGTAAGTATTGCAGTTGCAGGGCTTGCCCTCGGTTTCTACATGCGTTTATCAAAGGCATCGGGTAGGCTCTAAAACATGGCACTCGAAGATGTGTATCAGAGAAACTTGCATCACCGCACGCATCGTGCAGGCTGGTTGCGCGCTGCGGTATTAGGTGCCAATGATGGACTTGTATCGACGGCGAGTTTGATGATCGGTGTTGCTGCGGCAAAAGCCGATGGTTTTCTTATTACCGCCGGCCTTGCAGGAATATCTGCGGGTGCAATGTCAATGGCAGTAGGTGAATACGTATCAGTGCGTTCACAAAATGATATTGAAGAATCAGATCGCCTATTAGAAATTTCTCATCTTAAAGTTGACCCTGAGGGAGAACTGATAGAACTTCAGCATATCTATATCGAACGCGGCCTCTCACCAGGACTTGCATTGCAAGTAGCAAAAGCAATGCATGAGAAGGATCCACTCGCTGCACATCTTCGTGACGAACTTGGCCAACACCCACATACAAAGGCGCGCCCTGTTCAGGCAGCAATTGCATCAGCTGCCAGTTTTACATTGGGTGGATGTATTCCATTTCTTGGCGCATTTGCTCCGAACCTAGGTGCTAAAGCATTAAGTATTGTGATATTCACTATCGCTGGCCTTGTTATAACAGGTGTTCTGAGTGCAAAGATGGCAGGATCAAAGGTGCTCGCTCCTACCGTGAGGGTAATTTTGGGTGGTTGTATTGGTATGGCTATCACGGCTGTAATCGGGCAGATTGCCCATCTCAGCGGTATTTAGATAGAAGTATTGCCTCCTCCTTGCTACGCTTTACCTCCCTCGCAAAGAGCTAGCAGTAAAGAACCAGGGCCAAAGTTGTCCCGCAACACTAGGACAACAGGAGTTACATACCGTGGCACTTACATCGAATTATCCGAAGGCACAAGGTTTATATAACCCTGCCAACGAACACGATGCTTGTGGCGTTGCGATGGTTGCAACGCTCAATAAAGTTGCAACACACGAAATTGTTGAAAAGGCACTCACAGCGCTACGCAATCTTGAACATAGAGGTGCATCAGGTGCGGAACCAGATAGCGGTGATGGAGCTGGAATTCTTATACGCGTTCCGGATGCCTTTTATCAGGCAGTTACAGATTTTGATCTTCCACACGCTAATGCCTACGCAACGGGTATCGCATTTATTGCTCAAGGCGTAGAGCTTCGTCAAGAGATTGCAAAAATTGCAGATGAAGAGGGGCTTGTCATTCTTGGATGGCGCGAACTTCCAATCAATTCCTCTTCGTTAGGTAAGACCGCGCTTTCAGTGATGCCGCGCTTTGAACAACTCTTTATTGCAGGCAAAAATAAGGAAGAAGGAATAGTCTTAGATCGACTTGCATTCGCACTTCGCAAACGAGCAGAGCATGGCCTAGAACTTTACTTTCCTTCATTGTCTTCACAAACAATTGTTTACAAAGGAATGCTTACAACTGGTCAGCTAGAGGAGTTCTTCCCTGACCTTAGCGATAAGCGTGTTATTTCACCTCTTGCACTTGTTCACTCCCGCTTTTCTACGAATACTTTCCCATCATGGCCACTTGCTCACCCATACCGCTTCATCGCACACAACGGTGAAATCAACACTGTAAAAGGTAATCGCAATTGGATGCGCGCTCGCGAATCCCTTCTTGCAAGTGAATTAATTCCAGGAAATCTTGATCGACTATTTCCAATTGTTGAAATGTCAGGTTCGGACTCAGCATCTTTCGACGAAGTTCTAGAACTGCTTTATTTGGGCGGACGCTCACTCCCTCATGCAGTTCTCATGATGATTCCTGAAGCGTGGGAAAATCACACATCGATGTCACAGAAGCGTCGTGATTTCTACGCATTTCACGCATCCCTTATGGAACCTTGGGATGGACCAGCATGTGTAACTTTTACCGATGGACATCAAGTCGGCGCCGTTCTAGATCGCAATGGACTTCGACCATCACGTTTTTGGGTAACTGATGATGGACTTGTTGTTCTTGCAAGTGAAGTTGGTGTACTTGATATTCCAGCTGAGAAGGTTGTACGTAAGGGTCGTTTACAACCAGGCAAGATGTTCTTAGTTGATATTGAAGCAGGACGCATCATCGAAGATGATGAAATCAAGGATCAATTAGCTGATGCAGCGCCTTATGGTAAATGGCTCCACGATGGAATCGTAAAACTCAATGACCTTCCAGCGCGTGAACACATTATTTATCCGCACTCATCAGTTGTCCGTCGCCAAAGAGCATTTGGTTACACAGAAGAAGATTTGCGTATTCTCATTACCCCAATGGCAAAAAATGGAATGGAGCCACTTGGTTCCATGGGTTCGGATTCACCCATTGCGGCACTCTCGGAAAAACCAAGACTTATTTTTGATTATTTCTCGCAATTATTTGCCCAAGTTACTAATCCACCATTAGATGCGATTCGCGAAGAATTAGTTACAAGTTTGGGTGGCTCTATTGGGCCAGAACATAATTTATTGGATCCTGGTCCAGAGTCATGCCGCCAAATTTCACTTGCATTCCCAGTCATTGATAATGATGAACTAGCAAAAATTATTCACGTCAATGTCGATGGTGAATACCCTGAACTTGAAGCATATGTTGTTCGCGGACTCTTCCCGGTCAATGGTGACGGCAACGCACTTCGAGTTCGCTTAGATGAAATCAAAAAAGAGGTAAGTGTCGCCATTACAAATGGTGCACACCTCATCATTCTCTCGGATCGCGATGGCGATGCTGAAGATGCACCGATTCCTTCTCTACTTCTCACATCAGCGGTGCACCACCACTTGATTCGCGAAAAGACTCGTACAAAAGTTGGTCTCGTCGTTGAAGCAGGAGATGTTCGTGAAGTTCACCATGTCGCACTCCTTATTGGGTATGGCGCAGCAGCAGTAAATCCATATCTCGCGATGGAGAGCGCTGAAGATTTAGTTCTGCAAGGCGTTATTACTGGAACAACACCTGAGAAGGCAGTTCGCAATCTCATCAAGAGTTTAGGAAAAGGTGTTCTCAAGGTAATGTCGAAGATGGGTATTTCAACCATTGCTTCTTACACAGGCGCGCAAGTCTTTGAAGCGATTGGACTTAGCCAAGAAGTTGTTGATGAATTCTTTGTCGGTACTACATCTCGCTTAGGCGGCGTTTCACTCGACATCATTGCTCAGGAAACAATTGCTCGCCATCACATTGCTTATCCACCTGGGGGAGAAATTCCAGGAACAAAGCGACTTCCAATCGGCGGGGAATATCAGTGGCGCCGAGATGGTGAACCGCACTTGTTCAATCCAGAGACTGTTTTCACACTTCAGCATTCCACACGCAATAAGCGCTATGACATTTTCAAGCGCTACACAAGTTCAGTCAACGAACAGAGCAAAGAGTTGATGACGCTGCGTGGTCTCTTCCAATTCAAAAATGGATCTCAACCTTCAATTCCAATTGAAGAAGTGGAATCTGCCCGTTCAATTATTGCTCGTTTTTCAACAGGTGCAATGTCATACGGCTCTATTTCACAAGAAGCGCATGAAACCCTTGCAATAGCAATGAACCGCCTCGGCGGAAAATCTAATACCGGTGAAGGTGGAGAAGATCCTTCTCGTTATGTTGCAGAAACTAATGGAGATTCCAAGCGTTCATCTATCAAGCAAGTAGCAAGTGGTCGCTTTGGTGTTACAAGTGATTACTTGGTCAACTCAGATGATATTCAAATCAAGGTTGCTCAAGGTGCAAAGCCTGGTGAAGGCGGACAGCTACCTGGAAACAAGGTTTATCCATGGATTGCAAAAGTTCGTTATTCAACGCCGGGTGTAGGACTTATTTCGCCACCGCCACATCACGATATTTATTCGATTGAAGATCTTGCTCAACTCATCCATGACTTGAAGAATGCAAATAAGAATGCGCGTATTCACGTCAAGCTAGTTGCAGAAGTTGGCGTAGGAACTGTTGCTGCAGGAGTGAGCAAAGCACACGCCGATGTTGTTCTTATTTCAGGCCATGATGGTGGAACAGGTGCATCACCGCTTACTTCGCTCAAGCATGCAGGCGCACCATGGGAACTTGGTTTAGCCGAAACTCAGCAAACTCTTTTGCTCAATGGACTTCGGGACCGCATTGTCGTTCAAACAGATGGTCAGCTAAAGACTGGTCGCGATGTTGTCATCGCAACACTTCTTGGCGCAGAAGAATTTGGTTTTGCAACAGCGCCACTTGTCGTCTCTGGTTGCATCATGATGCGTGTCTGTCATTTGGATACATGCCCAGTAGGAGTTGCGACGCAAAATCCTGAACTCCGTAAACGCTTTACTGGTAAACCAGAATTCGTTGAAACATTCTTTGAATACATCGCTGAAGAAGTTCGTGAAATTTTGGCAGAGCTTGGCTTCCGTACTTTGCAAGAAGCAATTGGTCGCGTTGAGTATTTAGATACAAGAGATGCTGTAAATCACTGGAAGGCAAGTGGACTAGATCTTTCCCCACTTCTTGTCCGCCCAGATGTAGAGAGTTCTCTTTACAATACAACGAAACAAGATCACGGCTTAGCAGCAGCACTAGATAATAAGTTAATCGAATTAGCAGATGCTGCTCTTACAAAGTCTGAACCAGTTCGAATCGACCTACCAGTTCGAAATGTAAATAGAACCGTTGGAACGATGTTAGGTGCAGAAGTCACTCGTCGATTTGGGGGAGAAGGACTTCCTGAGGGCACAATTGATATCACTCTCCATGGTTCTGCAGGACAATCCTTAGGAGCCTTCATTCCTCGAGGAATTGCTATTCGACTCTACGGTGACTCAAATGATTATGTTGCTAAGGGAATATCAGGTGGACGTGTCGTAGTTCGACCTGACGAAAAGGCAACCTTCAAATCGAGTGAGAATGTGATCGCCGGAAACGTGATCGGTTACGGAGCAACATCTGGTGAGATATTTATTCGTGGTGTTGTCGGAGAAAGATTCTGCGTAAGGAATTCTGGTGCAATTGCAGTCGTTGAAGGTATCGGCGACCATGGATGTGAATATATGACTGGTGGAACGGTTGTCGTGCTTGGTCGCACTGGTCGAAATTTTGCAGCGGGTATGTCTGGTGGTCGTGCATTCATGCTTGATATCAATGCAGATAATGTAAATACAGATATGGTCGATATTTTGGCAGTTCCACAAGATCAACGTGAGATATTGAAATCCCATATCTCTAAATTCCATGCAGAAACTGGTTCAGAAATTGCATCTGAACTCTTGAAAACATGGGATGAATCAATTTCTCGTATTTCCCTCGTCATGCCACGTGACTACGCTCGTGTACTAGAGGCGATGGAGCGTGCGACTCGTGAAGGTTTACCAATTGATAAATTCGTAATGGAGGTTGCAGGCTAATGGCAGATCCAAAGGGTTTTCTCACTACACCTCGTGAAACTCCGACTCGACGTCCAATCGATGTTCGCATTCAAGATTGGAAAGAGGTGTACGAACCTCAGAGTATGGAGCACCTGCAAAAGCAAGCAGGGCGTTGCATGGATTGCGGCATTCCCTTTTGTCACATGGGTTGCCCCCTCGGAAACTTGATTCCTGAATGGAATGAACTTATTTGGCGCGGCGATACAGAAGAGGCGATTGCTCGCCTACATGCAACAAATAACTTTCCTGAATTCACTGGTCGACTCTGCCCAGCTCCTTGTGAAACAGCGTGCGTTATTGGTATCAATGCCGACGCAGTAACGATCAAACAAGTTGAATTACGCACGATTGAAGAAGCATTTGGCGCTGGCAACGTAAAACCATTGCCACCTGATCGCATCTCTGGAAAGACTGTTGCGGTAATTGGTTCTGGTCCAGCAGGTCTTGCTGCTGCCCAACAACTAACACGTGCTGGACATACTGTTGCAGTGTATGAGCGCGCAGAAAAAATTGGTGGATTACTTCGATACGGAATCCCTGAATTCAAAATGGAAAAACATATTTTGGATCGACGCTTAGCGCAGATGGAGAAAGAAGGAACACGCTTTCGTCCAGGAGTCGATGTTGGCGGCGAACTAACAGGTGATCAACTCAGTTCGAAATACGATGCAATTGTCTTAGCAATAGGTGCAACACAATGGCGAGATCTTCCAATTCCTGGTCGTGATTTCAAAGGCGTTTATCAAGCTATGGAATTTCTTCCATGGGGAAATAAGCAAGCGCTCGGCGAAGTTGAAACACCACTTATCAATGTTGCTGGAAAGCATGTTGTTATTTTGGGCGGAGGAGATACAGGCGCTGATTGCTTGGGAACATCGATTCGCCAGGGAGCAGCAAGTATTACTCAACTCGAAATCATGCCAAGGCCATCAGATGAACGACCAAGCAATGCACCGTGGCCAACGTATCCAATGATTTATCGCGTCTCGAGTGCACATGAAGAAAATGACAACCGACTCTTTGCTGTGAGCACTGAAGAATTTCTAGGAGATGCAAACGGAAATCTTCGCGCACTAAAAATTGTGGAGACAGAATTCGTCAATGGAAAATTCGAGCCAGTAGCAGGAACTGAAAAAGAGATTCCAGCAGACTTTGCATTCTTGGCTCTGGGATTTACTGGACCTGAAAAGAACGCACTAATTGACCAATTAGATGTTGCCCTAGATGCACGTGGAAATATCGCTCGTGATGAAAACTATGCAACAAATATTGATGGTGTTTTTGTTGCGGGCGATTGTGGCCGCGGTCAATCACTCATCGTCTGGGCAATAGCCGAAGGGCGAAGTGCAGCCTCAGCAGTTGATACCTATCTCACTGGAGATACTCAACTTCCTTATCCAATCGCGCCAACAGCGCGACCAATGATGGTCTAGAGAGATAAGGCAAAAATGCGTCGTGCCAAAATAGTTTGCACAATGGGTCCTGCAGTTGAATCCCCTGAAAAGGTGCGCGAACTTATCGCAGCCGGAATGAATATGGCTCGACTCAATCTTTCGCATGGTGGATACGACGAACACCAAAACCGTTTAGATCAAGTGCGAGCTGCAGCTGCTGAGGCTGGAAAACCCGTTGCAATTCTTGTAGACCTTCAAGGTCCAAAGATTCGATTAGCTCGCTTTAAGGCTGGTCCACACGATTTAGCGCGTGGAGATATTTTTACAATTACAACTGATGAAATTGAAGGAACAAAAGAGCGCGTTGGAACAACGTATAAAGGTCTACCGGGGGATTGCAAAGCAGGAGATCGTATTCTCATCGATGATGGCAAAGTTACAGTCGAAGTTATTGAAGTAAAAGGTAATGACGTCGTTACCAAAGTTATTGAGCCAGGCGCTGTTAGTAATAACAAAGGTATAAACCTTCCAGGCGTTGCAGTATCTGTACCAGCGCTCTCTGAAAAAGATATGGATGACCTTCGTTGGGGCCTTCGAGTAGGCGCAGATTTCATTGCACTCTCATTTGTCAGAAGCGCAGCCGATATTGTTGACGTCCATAGAATTATGGATGAGGTCGGTATTCGAGTTCCAGTCATTGCAAAGATTGAAAAGCCACAAGCAGTTGAGAACCTACAAGGAATTGTTGACGCCTTCGATGGCATCATGGTTGCACGAGGCGATCTAGGAGTAGAACTTCCGATTGAGGATGTTCCCCTTGTACAAAAGCACTGCATTGAACTTGCTCGCGAGGCAGCAAAACCTGTCATCGTTGCAACGCAAATGTTGGATTCTATGATTACTAATTCACGCCCAACTCGCGCTGAAGCAACAGATTGTGCGAATGCTGTACTCGATGGCGCAGATGCGCTCATGCTCTCTGGCGAAACTAGTGTTGGTGAGTTTGCGATTGAAGCTGTTCAAACAATGGCACGCATAATCGAGCGCACTGAAGAGGGTGGATTCCACATGATTCGCCCAATGAGAACTGCTCCAAAAACAAAGGGCGGAGCAATTACAAAAGCTGCAACTGAGGTTGGCGCAATTGTTGGTGCTAAATTTTTAGTGACATTTACCCAAAGTGGAGATTCTGCGCGGCGCATGTCACGACTTCGTTCACCCATTCCAATTTTGGCCCTCACTCCAGATCGCGGCACGTATAACCGCTTAGCACTTTCATGGGGAATCGAACCAATGATTACACCGTTGGTGAGTCATACTGACGAAATGGTAAAACAAGCAGATCACTTACTTATTGATTCAGGGCGTGCTCTCACTGGTGAGAATGTAATGATTGTTGCAGGCTCACCTCCAGGAATTCCTGGCTCCACTAATGCAATGCGCGTTCACCGAGTTGGCGATGCAGTTGGCGGAGTAGCCCCGGCATACAGGTAGAATTACCACTGCGCCTCGGTACTCCAACGGTAGAGAGGGCAGTCTCAAACACTGCATAGTGTCGGTTCGAATCCGACTCGGGGCACATGACAACTCGTATTCTCGTTGCAGAAGATGAAGCACTTATCCGTATGGATTTAGTGGAGATGCTTGCTGAAGCGGGTTATGAAGTTGTAGCGCAAGCAACAAATGGCGCAGAAGCAATTGAATTAGCAGAACTACATAAGCCAGATTTAGCGATTCTCGATGTTGCAATGCCTGTACTCGATGGGATCTCGGCTGCCGAGAAGATAATTAGTATTGCACCAGTTCTCATGTTGACTGCATTTAGTCAACGCGAACTCATTGATCGCGCGCGAGATGCAGGCGT
>CAMBGL010000020.1 GCA_945866155.1 Bifidobacterium breve | reverse complement strand
CAAATTCGTGGTGAAGTCTCCTTTGATCATAAGTTTGTTCCTGACTTTGTATTGGTGCGAGGCGATGGTTCGCCTCTCTACACACTCGCTGTTGCAGTCGATGATGTTTTGATGAAAGTGACGCATGTTCTACGCGGAGAAGATTTACTCTCATCTACTCCACGCCAGATCCGTGTCTATCAAGCAATGGGTGTTACAGAAGCCGACTATCCACTCTTTGCACACTTGCCATTCGTTATGGGTCAAGACAATGCCAAGCTTTCAAAGCGAAATGGCGAAGTTTCAATTGCCTGGTATCGCGACAAGGGTTTCTTACCTGAAGCAATCTGTAATTACTTAGCCCTTCTTGGTTGGTCGCCAGGTGATGATCGCGAGAATGTTTCAATGAAAGAGATTTGCGAACTCTTCACAGTAGAAAAAGTACATTCTTCTCCCGCTCGCTTTGATATGAAGAAGCTTGAAGCGATAAATGGCGACAAGATTCGAGCACTCACTCTTGAGGAATTTCTAACGTGGTCATTACCATTTCTCACAAAAGAGAAGGTCATCACAGGCACCGATTCAGAGATTGCTCTTGTAAAGAAAGCTCTGCCGCTGATCCAAGAGCGCATCATCATGCTCAGTGAAATTCCACAGATGCTCAAGTTCCTCTTTGTATCAAAGTTTGAAGTAGAAGCAGATTCTGTTTCAAAGATTACTGATGATGCGTCAAAGAGTGTTCTCACGCGCGCACTCAAGGAATTAGAACCAATTACGCAGTGGAACCATGATTCGATAGAAGCAGCACTGCGTTCTTCGTTGATTGAAGATATGGGACTCAAGCCACGTATTGCATTTGGCGCAGTTCGTATTGCAACAACAGGTAGCACGATCTCACCGCCACTATTTGAATCAATGGAATTACTCGGCAAAGATGCATCTTTAGCCCGTATCTCGCAGGCTCTCGTACTCTAATCTTTACGGTATTCTTACGCCTGCACTATTGGGGTATGGGGTAATTGGCAGCCCTGCTGATTCTGGTTCAGTAAGTCTAGGTTCGAGTCCTGGTACCCCAGCGAAAGCGAAGTACAACTACATATCGTTCTAGGAAATTATTTCTTAGTATGTAAACACCTTACATATGAAGATCTATGGCCCCGTCGTCTAGCGGCCTAGGACTCTGGCTTCTCAAGTCAGCTACGAGGGTTCGAATCCCTTCGGGGCTACCAATTAAATCTCTTATCTTGTACTTACATAGTGCAAGATAAGAGATTTTTTATTGGGCCAATTATCCAATTGAAACTGGAGTACGCAGCACACGATCATGTGGCACTACGCGCTTTGAACCAGTGACTTTGAGGCTCTTGCTCGACTCGATATCACTCGATGATGATCCAAGTTTGAGAACAATTTCGCCAGCATCCATGATGCGCACAACATCGGCGCCCATGTAGGCAAAGCGATCTGAGTGAATATCGAAGGTAATCTTCTTTGTCTCACCGGGTGCAAGAGTAATTCGCGCAAAACCCAACAATGTAATGATTGGGCGGGCAACTTCTGCAACAGGATCTTCGAAATAGAGCTGAACAACTTCAGTTCCCTCGCGAGCACCTGAGTTCGTGATGGAGCATGAAGCGGTGAGTTTTCCATCAGTTGATATTTCATTGGTACTAAGCGTCAATTCAGAGTACTTGAAAGTTGTGTATGTAAGTCCGTGACCAAATGTAAATAGCGGAATTGAATCCACTGGACTGATATTGAGTCCAGGTTGACCATACTTAGGATGCAAATAAGTAGATGGTTGGCCTGAAACATTTGTTGGAATTTCAACAGGGAGTCGACCACTTGGTGAAATAGTTCCATTGATGACTTCTGCAATAGCAGTGCCGCCTTCTTCACCTGGCATAAATGCTTGAATCATTGCTTTCGCACGATCTGCATAATCACCCATTGCATATGGGCGACCAGATACAGAAACAACGATGACAGGAGTTCCTGAGTTCAAACAAGCATCTAGAAGCTGACCTTGAGCACCAGGAAGTGTCAGATCTGCAACGTCATTGCCTTCACCGGATGTTCCGCGACCAAAGAGGCCTGCGCGATCTCCAACTACAACAATTGCTAAATCTGCTTTATCGACTGCAGCACGCGCAGCAGGAATTCCTGATATATCGAAATCTTTCACAGGGCATCCAACAACAGATGAAACATCGGCTCCCTTGAAAGCAGTGGCGATTGCACTCTTGATTGAAGGAACTTCAATACCTAAACCAGAGCCGGGTGTCATAGCCATAACGTGATTAGCAAATGAATAGCAACCTAGGAATGCGCCACCATCATCACCACATGGGCCAACAACAACAATATTTTTTGGTGCATCTGTAATTGGTAGGAACGAATCCTTGTTGGAAAGAAGAATCACGCTCTCACGCGCTGCCTCTAATGCAACAGCGCGATTCGCAGCTGAATCAAAATTCACAGTTGCCAAATCTGCCGTGACATCGCGCTCTGGTGTCCAGTCAGCATCTAGTAGTCCAAGTTCTAATTTGTGATTGAGATGGCGAATGAGGGCTCTATCGAGGAATTTTTCATCAAATTTTCCTGCGCGAATAAGTGCTACCAGGCCATCGCTGTAGCAACGAGTTGCTGGCAATTCCACATCAATGCCTGCAATAAGGGCAAGTGCTCCTGCCTCTACTTCATCTTCTGCCACGCGGTGCATTACTTCAAGGAAGCTAATTGCCCAGTAATCAGAGACAACAGTGCCATCAAAGTTCAACTCATCGCGCAAGATTGTTGTAAATATCTTTGGATCTGCCGCACATGGAAGTCCATCAACATCTGTATATGAGTTCATCACAGATTTGACGCCACCTTCGCGAATTGCCATTTCAAATGGAGGCAACATGAAGTCATACATTTCGCGCCATCCCATTGAGACAGGCCCGTGATTGCGTGCAGCGCGCGATGATGAGTGTCCAAAGAAATGCTTGAGAGTTGCAATGATTCCAGCAGATTGCAATCCCTTTACATATGCAGTACCTGCAACGGCAGATAGATATGGATCTTCGCCCATAGTCTCTTCAACGCGTCCCCATCGGTAATCGCGAACAGTATCTAGAACAGGGGAGAGACCTTGATGCACGCCAACTGATTTCATATCTCTACCCATGGCTGCAGATACTTTTTCAATGACTTTTTCATCAAATGTTGCAGCAAGACCAAGTGGAGTAGGAAATGAAGTAGCACCTAATGTTGTAAATCCAGTCAGACATTCCTCGTGAACAATTGCCGGAATTCCAAGACGAGTCTCTTTTACTAAGCGCTTCTGCCATTCAATAATTTTGCGAGCACCATCGGCTGCTTCAATTGGTTTAGTTCCAAATACACGCGTGAATTGTCCAAGACCATTCTTTGTTGCATCTTCCCATGTAAGCGGTTGAGCGACTTTTTCAAAAATAGGAACGTTATCTACAAGAGACTCTTCTTTGTCTTCACTCGCAGGTGCAAATAATGCGAACTCATACCAAATGCTTCCAAGCTGACCCATCTTCTCCTCAAGTGTCATCTCAGCCATAAGCAGAGCAATGCGTTCTTTAGGGCTCTTGCTTGTATCGGTCCAGGGACGCTCGCTTGGAGTTGTCATTGTGATCCTTTGGCTAATGATTACATATGTAGGTGATTTGTGAACGCGCTCTCCCGAAATATGCGCTCAGGAGGAGATTGTTATCAATTCGTTGTAGTAAAGCAAGAGAGCGCTCTATTGCCTTTCTCTCAATTGGGTCTTATGTTGCCGTTATCTCTGTGAGCCACGTGAAATACACGAATGGTTTGTGCAGGGAATTGAAATAAGGGGGTCATTCATGAAGAAGTTCATGAATCGAAGGAGCTCAATTCTTTTGGCAGCTGTCGGAAGCATTGCTCTCATCTCAGGATATGCAGTTGTTCCTGCACAGGCAGCCGGTCCGATTACGTTCTGGCACATCCAGTCAACAGGTACAGGTCCAAAGCTCATTCAAGATGCTGTGGATCGTTTTCAAGCTGATAATCCTGGAGTAAAAGTAGAAGTTTCACCAATCGCTAACGATGCATTCAAGGACAAAATTAAGGTAGCCGTTGGCGCCGATAATGCTCCTTGTATTTTCCCTTCATGGGGTGGCGGTCCGCTTAATGAATATGTTAAAGCTGGCGCAGTAATTCCATTGAATTCATATC
Source organism: Bifidobacterium breve (assembly GCA_945866155.1). Lineage (GTDB taxonomy): Bacteria > Actinomycetota > Actinomycetes > Nanopelagicales > Nanopelagicaceae > Planktophila. The sequence continues at coordinate 10,574 of CAMBGL010000020.1, read as the reverse complement.
TAAAGAAAGATAACTATAAGGATCGCTTTGTTCCTGCATCATGGTCAAACGTGACCTTCGGTGGAGCAACATATGGCATTCCGGTAGAGAACAGCTCAATTGCTGTTATTTGGTATGACAAGAAAATATTTGCAAAGTACAAGTTGAAGACACCAAAGACTTGGCCAGAACTTCTTACAGTCGTAAAGACTTTGAATACGAACAAGGTTGCACCATTCACACTTGGCGGCGCTTCAAAGTGGCCATCAATTATGTGGTATGACTACCTAGCGGATCGTATTGGCGGAGATGCATTTGCCAAGGCAGCACTTCGTACAGGCGGATCATTTACTGATCCTGCATTTATCCAAGCAGGAAAGATGCTTCAAGATCTAGTAAAGGCTGGTGGATTCATTAAGGGATTCAATGGTCTCAATTACGACAATGGTCAAAGCGCCGCTCCACTTCTTGGTGGAAAAGCAGCTATGTACCTCATGGGTAACTGGTTATATGGCGATTTCGTTGGTGCAAAGCGCACTGGTGACTTCGGATTCTTCCCATTTCCATCAGTACCTGGTGGAAAGGGAGATGCAACTAACGTTCTTGGAACTGTTGGAGATAACTACTACAGCATTTCTTCAACCTGTTCAGACAAGGCAAATGCATTCAAAGTAATTCAGTATCTTATTGATGATAAGTCAGTAACTGCTCGTATTGCAGAAGGTCGCATTCCACCTGTAAAGGGCCTTACATTGACAGATCCAAACACAATTGCACTCAACAAAATGATTGCAAATGCTAAAGGAGTACAGCTATGGTGGGATCAGTACCTTCCACCTGAGTTTGGTGAACTCCACAAGAATGAAGTGCAAAAGCTCATGGGCTTAGGCACAACTCCGGAGAAGATGGCAGCTGCTCAAGAGGCACTTGCTAAGAAAATCCTGGACTAAGTAAGTAATTGCACAATGCGAAGTGCCAAGACCTAAAAAGTCTTGGCACTTCGTTGTAATTATCTCGCAATATCGACCATGTATCACGGAAGTAGAAAAATATAAATGTCAAAGAAATATGACCCGCTCAAGCCAAATTTTCGAACATTGGCTTGGATGCTTGGTCCATCAATAGTTCTTCTTTGCACCTACCTTATTTGGCCAATTATTGAATCATTTCGTCTCAGCCTCTTCGACTGGAATGGCCTAGACAAGAGTCAAAAATACTCGGGCTTCGCCAATTGGAATGAGTTAATCCATGACTCACTGTTCTGGCTGTCAGTCAAGAATTCATTTATTTTGCTTATTGTTGCCCTACTGATTCAAATACCATTGGGGTTGAGCCTAGCAATTTTACTTTATCGTGGTGGAACTCGTTTTCGTTTTTTCAAAATGACATATTTTTTTCCTGGTTTGATGTCAACGGTTGCAATTGCAATCTTGTTTAAGCAGATTTTTGACTATAACTATGGTTTGCTCAATCAAGTTCTACAATCATTGAATCTCGATTTTCTTATGCAAGATTGGTTGGGAGATAAGAAACTCGCAATCTTTACTGTTGCCTTGCTGGTGTGCTGGCAGTACACCCCCTATTACATGTTACTTTTCTTAGCTGCACTCAATGGAATTTCAAGTGATGTTGAGGAAGCATCAGCAATTGATGGCGCGACTAATTGGAAATACACACGATTCATTCAAATACCACTTATCAAGGGAGCAATCGTCACTGCTGTAACACTAATTACGATTGGATCACTGAAGTACTTTGATTTGATTTGGGTACTCACTGCAGGTGGCCCAGAGTCCTCAACAGAGGTAATGGCTTCGTATCTATATCAGATGGCATTCAAGTCTTATCGCGTTGGGTATGCGTCAACAATTGCTAGTGCGTTATTCCTTATTGTATTTCTAACCGCGATATTTATTTCAAGAGCTACACGAAAGGTACGTGAAGCATGAGTCTGTTGAAGAGTCGTAGCACTGCGAAAATACCAAAGGTATATACATTTCGCCGTCCAAAATTATCTGTCTTGTCCTGGATAGTTGCACTATTGTGGTTATTAGTGGCTCTTGTTCCTTACTTTTTCATGATTGGTTTTGGCTTCAAAGGGCAGACTGAGTTATTTAGCTCTCCAGCATGGAAGCCACCCGCCAAGTGGGATCCAGTCAATTTTCTTTTAGTTCTCCAGGGTACCTATTTTAGAGCTTTACTCAATAGCATTATTGTCGTTGTTGTCTCAATGGTCATTGTTGTCCTAATTGCTTCATCTGCATCTTTTGCATTTGCACGATTGCGTTTTCGAGGAAATGCGATCATCTTTAGTGCTGTCGTTGCAGGTTTGATTGTTCCCCAACACACAACTCTCATTCCTATCTATATTTTGACCAATAAGCTTCATGTTTATGATTCGCTAGCTGCTCTTATTGGTCCATATGTGGCATTCGCCATTCCAATTACAATATTTATCTTGACACAATTTATGCGAGAAATTCCAAAAGATTTTTTTGAAGCAGCAATTGTGGATGGAGCATCTCATTCCCGTGTCTTCTTTAAGGTTTATCTTCCATTAGCTCGTACCGCTCTGGTAACCGTGGTAATTTTTAATTCAGTTGCACTGTGGAATGAATTTTTGTTTGCATATGTACTTACATCAAGTAGCAATAAGCGAACATTGCCCCTCACTGTTTTTGATTATCAAGGACAATATGCCTCAAATACTCCAGCGATTATGGCAGCTCTCACACTTGCAGCGGTTCCATTGTTCTTGGCATATTTCATATTCCAAGAAAAATTAGTAAACGGCGTAATGGCCGGGGCTATCAAGTCCTAATCTGTCAAACTATTCCCCATGTCTACGTCGTCGCGTCCAACCCTTGAAGATGTAGCACGAGTCTCTGGATATTCGCGAGCTACCATTTCTCGCGTTATTCGCAATGTTGACAATGTCAATCCGCGCATTGTTCTTGAAGTTAATAAAGCAATTGAAAAAACAGGTTATCGAATCAACTTTGCTGCTCGTGCGCTTGCGGGAGGTTCAACGCAAACAATTGGAGTGGTTTTCCGTGAAAATTTTGGGGATCTCTTTCAAAATTCTTATTGGGGTCAAGTTTTAGAGGGCGTATATGCATCTCTTTCAAAAGTAAATTATCAACAAGTATTTCTTATCAATGATTCCGAGCACTTCAGACAAGTAGAGCAATATCTTCTCAATGGTCACGTAGACGGAGTTCTTTTTCTTAGTGTTAGCGAAGAAGATGACTTACTCACTGATGTAATTGCAAGAGATATACCCGTAAGCGTATTTGGTCCTGCAATTAGAAATGTTCCAGTCCCTTACGTCAATGGTGATGAGCAGATGGGCGGGTCCATTGCAGCTGAATTTTTGCTAAAACAAGGAGCAGAAAGATTGGGAGTAATTTCAGGCGGTAAAGGCATTAACGCTTCGAAATATCGCACACTAGGTTTTACTTCCTATTTAGAGAGCATAAATTATCATTTCGAAAAGAGTGCGACACAGGCGGGAGATTTCACTAGGGAAGGTGCTGCCAAAGCTACAGAAGAATTGTTGAGGAAACATCCAGATATCGATGGAATTTATGTATTGAGTGATTTGATGTCAACTGGTGTTCTTGAGAAATTGCGTGAACTTGGTAAACGCGTACCAGAGGATATTATGTTGGTAAGTATGGACAACTCACCAACTGCATTGAGTACCAATCCTCAATTGACAAGTATTGGTTACAACGCTTTTGATGGAGGTAAGTTACTGGGTGAGTTGATACTAGAAGCAATTGCTGGAAAACCAGCACGTAGCGTAACTTTTATGCCAAGCCTTATTGAGCGCGAAAGCACAAAGCGTAAGAAATAGAATGTCGAAAAAATTAGTCTCACTAATTTCGATATTCCTCTTAATTTCATTGCCACAAGCCCATGCAGAAAACTTTGAGCTGGCAATTGTTGCCGACTATGAAGGCGGGTATGAGCGAGCGCTCTTCAAATTGTGGATAGATGCCGATTCGGATGGATGTAATACGCGAGAAGAAATACTCATTGAAGAAGCAATTATTAAGCCAAAAATTGGAAAGTCTTGCGCTCTCACGGGAGGTGCATGGCTAAGTCCATATGATGGAATTCGAACTACGAAAGCCTCTTCTTTAGATATCGATCACCTTGTTCCACTATCTGAGGCATGGAGATCTGGTGCCTGGTCATGGACTCCCGAACAACGTCAGGCATTTGCAAATGATGTGGACGATCCCCGTGCTTTAGTTGCAGTATCACTCGTTCAAAATAGATCAAAGGGAGATAAAGATCCTGCGCAATGGCTTCCACCCAAAGGGGTGTGTACTTATATTGCCGATTGGATTGCAATAAAAGCTCGTTATCAATTATCAGTTGATGCAATAGAGGCCAATTTTCTTACGACAAAAGTGAAGTCTTGTAAGAGTTCTGCCGTTGCCGTTGTCTTCACTAAAAAAGTTACAAAAAAAGTGAGTCCAACACCAACTCCGACAGCAACCGGACTTGCACTATTCAAATTTGCTAATTGCACTGCTGCAAAAGCAGCTGGAGTTGCTCCCATTAGAAAAGCAACGAATCCAGGACTTTATGAACTTAATGCATCCCTTGATCGCGATAAAGATGGGATAGCGTGTAACTCGTAAATGCATTTTCATGCTCATATTATTTTTTCGAGCAGAAAATGAACATTTTTGGGAAAGTTCGCACATTTGCGCTCAATACTGACGAAAAAACGTTACCGAGACGTTACCTAAACTCTCTGCAAATAACTTGCAAGTAAATGCGCTTTTCAATAACCTAACGTTCAATCTCGAGCAGGTGGCGGGATATTCATCGATATAGGAGGAATAACTTGATCAAGCAACTCGCTACACGAAAGAGCATCGCTACAGTCACTGTAGTTGCGCTCGCAATTAGCGTTCTAACAATGGGCACTAGCTCGGCTGCAGATGCAACATGGAACTGTAAGCCAACAAAAGCTAAGCCTGTAACAGTTCGTCTCATCGAATTTTTCGCGGGACCAGCTCGTTCACCACTTCTCAATGCATATGCTCGTCAATTCGAGGCTAAGAATCCAAACGTGAAGGTAGAAATTATTTCTCCATCACAAGCAGATTCAGCAGCAAAGATCACACAACTTCTACAAGCGAAGAACGTAGATATTGTTGAGCCAGCTGGTGCAATCATGGGACAGGCAATGTCTGCAAAGCAGCTTGCTAACATCTATCCATACTTTTCAAAGACAAAGGGCTGGGCTGGTCTAACTGACTACTCCAAGTTCCAAGCAGAATTGTACGGAAAGAAATCAACTTACATGGTGCCAAATGGTTACTACGTAAAGGCTGCTTTCGTTCGTCCGGAACCAATTGCTGCAGGAGCACCTGCTGTACTTGCAAAGATTAAGAAGGGTACAGCCACATGGGCTGACATCCTTGCTGCCAAGTCTTCAAACACTGCAACATCAGCGATGTATGCAATGCGCGGAGCACGTGCATCATTTACACAAGCTATCTTCATTATCCGTGCATACAATGCACCAGACCTAAACTCAGGTGGATACTGGAACAAGAGCACAAAGACAAGCATGTTCAACTCTGCGAAGTCAAAAGATGCTCTTGATCTAATGATGAAGATCTGGAAAGAAGCATCACCTGCAGCATCAGTTGCATGGGGATACCCAGAAATGGTTCAAGGCTTCGTCGATGGAACAGCTCACTATCTAATTCAGGATAACGAAGTTATCCAGATTGTTGATGAGAAGTATGCTCCATTCGATAGTGGCAAGTGGATCATGGCTCAAATGCCAAAGGGTCCAACAGGCTATGCAGCACAAGATGTAAGTGGTGGCGGATGGTCAGTTGCACAATCTTCAAAGTGCAAGAACATCGCAACTAACTTCCTTGACTACATCACAACTGATCCACAGCACTCATCATTTGCTCGCGCATATGGTGTTGGTCCTGTAACAAAGACAGCTGCATCTGATCCATTCTTCAAGACTGGCGCATGGGCTATCTACGACAAGATCGGTAAAGATCCAAAGGAGCTAAAGCTCGATGGTTCTGATGTTGCTCAAGTTTGCTACGGTGAGTTCTTCACACAAGCAGATAAGGACATGCAGGCTATGTATGCAGGTTCACTTTCTACAGCAGATGCGCTCAAGCAATGGGCAACATTCTGGGATACAAAGTGCATCAATCCAATAAAGTAGTAATGAGCACTGAATAAATAGTTCAGGCGTTTATGGACGGTGGCTAGCTCTTCATGAGTTAGCCACCGTTCGCACTACATCGTTTCTCAATAATTAGCGACAGGAGAAATACCGCAATGTCGGCCTCGGTACATAAGTTAGTGCGCAAAGATGGCAAGAAAGCTCAGAATATTCTTGCGCCACTCTGGTTCTTACTACCGGCTTTGATAATGGTTGCGATATTTATTTATTACCCTGTACTTGCAACAGCAAATATGTCTTTCAAGAATTACAAGCTCTTTGACCAGAGCAATATTTTCTATAACGGCTTTGAGAACTTTCGAGGCATTTTCAAAGATTTAGCATTCCGTCGCATCCTTCAAAATACAGTTCTATGGGTCACTGTTTCCCTCTTCTTCCAATTCTTTATCGGATTTGGATTAGCACTTTATTTGAAGAAAAAATTCAAATTTTCTGGCCTTTATCAAAGCATTATCTTTATTCCTTGGGCTCTTTCAGGTTTTCTCATGGGCCTTGTGTGGAAATGGATCTTTGATGACAACTTAGGCGTCCTCAATGACATGATGCTCAAGTTGGGTCTGATTGACACACCTGTCCCATGGTTATCAAATGCAAACTGGGCAATGGCTGCAGTGATCATCGCAAACATTTGGTATGGAGTAACGTTTTTCGTCATCATGATTTTGGCAGCGCTTCAGGGTGTGCCAAATGAGATTCTAGAAGCAGCTGAACTCGATGGTTGCGGAAAAGCGAAGACGCTTCTTCTCGTCATTATTCCTTACATTCGCCCGACGCTCATTTTGATTGTTTTACTTCGAATAATTTGGATTACAAATTTTCCTGACATTATTTTTGGTATGACAAGTGGTGGCCCAAATCAACAAACCCACATTCTTTCCTCTTGGCTAGTGCAGAAAATCACCTACGATCAAGACTGGGGAAGTGGATCAGCACTGGGCCTATTGATGCTTTGTGTCCTCTTTATTTTCACAGTTTTTTACCTCTTGGCCACCCGCCTTGAAAAAGATTCGGAGGGCAATTAATGTTTAAGACAGTGGGTAAAGTTACAAAATTTTCTGTACTAGCAATCTGGCTCGTCTTTACACTATTTCCCCTCTATTGGATTTTTCTGACTTCTATACGTCCAGTTCGTGAAGTTACTAAGAAGTTGTATCTGCCTCAATCAAATTCAACTTTAGATAGCTACCGCACGCTCTTTAGCCAATATGCATTTGGTACCTATATCAAGAACAGTTTCGTTGTTGCTTTTGCAGCATCAGCATTTGTAATCTTTATCGGAATGCTTGGCGCATACGCCCTTGCTCGCTACAAGTTCAAGGGTAAATCTCAAATCATGTTGGTCTTCTTAGTTACACAGATGATTCCAGGACTCATTGCCTTGGCACCTTTGTATTTGCTGATTAGCAGGGTTAATTTACTCAATACCCTTGTTGCTCTTGTATTTTGTTATGTCGGCGGCATGGTTCCCTTTGCGACGATAATGCTGCGCGGATTCCTGCAAAGAATCCCACCTGAACTCGATGAGGCTGCCCTCATTGATGGCTGCAATCGTTTTACAGCGCTCTTCCGTGTTGTATTCCCAGTTGCATTGCCGGGTATCGCCGCTACATTTATTTTCGCATTCGTTCAGTGCTGGAATGAACTCTTCTTAGCGATGGTTCTCATTGACTCTGATGGCAATAAGACATTCCCAGTGGGAATGCGGTCATTTGTTGGTGCTTATTACATTGAATGGGGTGGCCTTGCAGCCTCGGTCATGATTGGAATTATTCCAACAGTAATCATGTTTGGTTTGATGTCTAAGTTTATGATCTCGGGTCTTTCTGCTGGAATTGTGAAGGGATAACCGTGGAGTTTGATCTTCAAGAATATAAGTCAGCATGGAAGTTAGAAGAGGGCGTTCATCACTGTAATCACGGCTCCTTTGGCTCTGTACCAACCGTTGTGCAAGAGGTGCAGCGCGCAATACAAGACCGAGTTCAGCTCAACACCGTAAAGTTCTTCGCACGCAATGCCATGAATGAAGTTCAAGAAGCTCGTGCAAAAGTTGCAACATTTCTAAATCAGAAGCCAGATCAGATCACTTTAGTTCGCAATACAACTGAGGCAGCAAGTACAACAATGCGCGGATTTCCTTTCAAAGCAGGCGATGAAGCAATAGTCCTTGATCACGAGTATGGCGCAGTGATGTATGCGGTTAAGCGCGCAGTTGAAGCTGCCGGTGGAAAGATGATTGAAATAGTTGTACCACGTCTTGCAACCGATGAAGAAGTTGTGGCTCTCGTTGAAGCAGCGCTAACTCCACGCACAAGAATGTTTGTCGTTGACCATGTCACCTCTGCAACTGCTCGAACATTTCCAGTTCAAGCACTGAGTGATCTCTGTCGCGAACGTGGAGTTGCAATTGCAATTGATGCTTCCCACACACCTGGAAATTTTGAACTAGATCTCGATAAGTTAGATGCAGATTTTTGGTTTGGAAATCTTCACAAGTGGGCATCTGCTCCACTCGGTTGCGGTGTTTATAGAGTTGCCGTCCGCTGGCATGGAGCAATGCGACCACTGATTGTCTCTTGGCAAGATCATGAAAATTATCCACTTCCTTGGGACATGCTTGGAACAGTTGACCTCAGTGCATGGCTTGCTGCCCCTGCTGCTATTGATTTTTATTCTGCAATTGGATGGAAGAGAGTTCGTGCAGCAAATACAGCGCGTATGCGCTATGGCCGTGATTTAGTAATGGCTGAACTCGGTGTTGGTAAAGATGAATTACGCGAAGAAGAATTACCACTGGGTGTTATTCCTCTTCATAAAATGGATGGCGGCCGTGAAGGTTGCATCGCGTTACAGCGTCGTTTTGCAGAAGTACATAAAATCGAAGTACCAATTTCAACAGCATGCAATCAATATTTCATGCGTATCTCAGGACAGCTCTATAACACTCCAGCTGACTATGAGGCACTAGTTGCAGCGGTGCGCAAAGAGTTCAAATAGTCATGGGTATCTCTGAAAAGGATTTAGCGCTTCTAGAAGAGATTCAAACTCGCACCCTTTGGCTCACTGTTCGCATGATTGATTATGCAAACCATGATCGCCCAAATACAGATGGAATCAAAGTAGGCGGACACCAGGCATCTAGTGCTTCGATGATCTCAATATTGACCTCACTATATTTTCATCATCTCAACGCAAATGATCGAGTCAGTGTGAAGCCGCATTCATCTCCTGTTTTTCACTCCATTCAATACTTACTTGGAAACTTAGAGAAGAAATACCTCACCTCACTTCGAAGCGCTGGCGGATTACAAAGTTATCCATCGCGCACAAAAGATCCCGATACTGTTGATTTTTCTACCGGCTCTGTTGGTCTAGGCGCTGCTGCTCCACTATTTGCCGGAGTTACTCGTCGCTATGTTGATGCCCACTTTGGTGCACGCCCTCACTCACGCTTCATCGCCCTCATTGGTGATGCCGAATTAGATGAAGGAAACATTTGGGAGGCGGTAGCAGATCCTGCAACAGATGGTGTTGGAAATGTTATGTGGGTTGTCGACTTCAATCGTCAATCATTGGACCGCGTCATTCCAGGTATTCGTATCGCGCAATGGCGCGCACAATTTGAAGCAGCTGGTTGGCACGTAGCTGAAGTCAAATATGGTTCTAAACTCAAGAAGGCTTTTGCAGTTGCCGGCAGTGAATCGTTCAAGCAATGGTTTGACGATATTCCAAACGAGCAATACCAATCGCTATATGGTCAGAAGATTGAAGATCTGCGAGCACGTTTTCTAGATGGTGCACCAAAGGGAGTTGAAGAACACCTCAAGCGCTATAGCGATACTGAACTCTTTGAAATCATTAGCGACCTTGGTGGTCACAATATTGAATCCCTTGTTGAAACTTTCCAAGAATGCGATGGCGTAACCGATCGACCAAGTGTTGTATTTGCCTACACAGTAAAGGGTTGGGGACTGCCGATGGCAGGAGACCCACGCAATCACTCAGCGCAGATGTCGACAGAACAAATCAATGTATTGCGCAAAGAATTAGGGCGAACTCCAGAAAATGAGTGGGATAGCTTTGATCTAACAAGTGATACTGGCAAATTCCTCGCACTTCGCAGCGCAGCGCTGAAGCGCCCTGAACCTGTTTCACAGATAAATGCTGTAATTCCGATAACAACAAATGTGAAGAACACAGGAACAATTTCAACGCAGGAAGTATTTGGTCGTGTTCTTAGTGAAATTAGTCGCGATGAGGCAATTCGTCCATATCTTGTAACTACAGCGCCCGATGTTGCAACTTCAACAAACCTTGGTGGATTTATCAACCGTACCGGCGTATTTCATCCAAA
>CAMBGL010000019.1 GCA_945866155.1 Bifidobacterium breve | reverse complement strand
ACTGATTTTCCTAATTTCTTCGCTTCAGTGGCGCATTCCAACACTGCGGAGAATTGTGGCCTGCCAACACCTGTTTGCATGCGTGTAGTGCACATCGCGCCAGGACCAACGCCAACTTTAATAATATCGGCACCTGCTGCAACTAAATCACGTACACCTTCGGCAGTAACAACATTGCCGGCAACGATTGGAACGGTTGGATTTATTGCACGAATAGCTTTGAGTGCATCAATCATTTTCTTTTGATGGCCGTGAGCAGTATCGACAACAAGCACATCTGCACCTGCATCGATAAGTGCTTTTGCTTTAGCTGCAACATCTCCGTTGATTCCAACAGCTGCTGCAATACGCAAGCGCCCCTTTGAATCTAATGACGGTGTATACAAAGTGCTACGTAGAGCACCAACACGTGTAAGAATTCCAACCAGTTCACCATTTGCCGAAACTACTGGGGCAAGTTTGCGGCGGTTATTATGCAGGAATTCAAATGCTTCTTTAGCTCCGTATGTATCAGGTAGCGTAATAAGGTCTTTGCTCATAACAATCTTGAGTTGAGTAAAGCGATCTACGCCTTCACAATCTTCTTCAGTAACGATTCCAACGGGTTTGTTTTTATCTAATATAACTATTGCTCCGTGAGCTCTTTTGTTGAGCAGGCTCACCGCATCTGCAACTGTTTGATCTGGAGATAAAGTAATTGGTGTATCAAAAAATATATGGCGCGATTTCACCCAAGAAATAACATCACTAACAATTGCGATTGGAATATCTTGTGGAATAACACTTATTCCCCCTCGTCTGGCAATTGTTTCAGCCATTCGTCGACCAGATATTGCAGTCATATTTGCTACAACTAAAGGAATTGTTGTTCCGGATCCATCATGTGATGCTAAATCAACTTCCATTCGACTTGAGAGTTCGGAATGGCTAGGCACCATGAATACATCGTCATAGGTGAGGTCATACGTGGGTGAATTTAGGAATCGCACGTAGGCAAACTATAGATGAGAAAAGCTCTATTAGATAAAACGCACTCAGGCCTATACGCCTGAACCTGCAGTGATGTTTTTGAGCCAGAAGCGTTGAAGGAAGAGAAATGCAACCAAGATGGGTGCCATCGCAACAAAGGCTCCCATAATCAAACCTGGCCCTCCATATGAAGTTCCAAGGCCTACAGATAATGGGAACATCTTCGTTTCATTGAACATAAGCAAAGGTAGATAAAAATTATTCCAGTTTGTAACCAGATTTAGTAGAAAGACTGTAGCGAGTGCTGGCCGCAAAATAGGAATTGATAATTGAAGAAAAATACGGATTTCACTTGCTCGATCAAGTCTTGCCGCCTGAATGAGCTCCTTAGGTAAGTTTTCTTTTGCATAATAAGCAATAATAAAAGTTCCCAGTGGATTTACGAGTGAAGGCAAAATAACCGACCATGGTGTATTGATGAGGTTGAAATTGGCGAAATAAATGAATAATGGAAGTACCAAGGTATTGGCAGGAACCATCACAAGAAATAAAATAAATGCTTGTAGCTGTCGCACGCCGTGAAAATTATAAACAGCGATTGCAAAGCCTGCCATAGCCGAACATAGGAGTGCACCGATAGCGCCGGTGAGTGAATAAAAAATAGTATTTTTTAGCCACACAACATAAATACCACCATTTGAATCTACTAACCATTGGAGGTTTTGGAAGAAACTAAACGAATTTCCAAACCATAATGAAAATGTATTTCCAAAATCCTGCGGTGGTTTTGTTGAGCTAACAAAAAGAAACATAATCGGAATTGCAAAATAGATAATTGAAACAACCAGAAAGATATTGACTATTTTGCTCTTAGGCTGAAGTACTTTTTGCACTCGCTTATCTTAGACTTCGCAGATGTAAACCCGCGCACCAGTACCAGTATCTGGGATTATCGACTCGATTTTCTCGCGTCGACCACGTAATAATTCTTTGCCAGTCATTGGATCAATAACCCTGTAATTCAATGGGATTCCATCACCTCGAACATCGAGTGGGCCACCATTTTCTTGATAACCAATAAATAGTTTGCCATGAATTATTAGTCCTCTTGGAGAAATAGCTTGATTCCAGCTTGGTTGTATCTGCGCAATTGATAATCCACGGAGTATTTTCCCAACCAAACCAACATAGGTTGCTCCTTCAAAATCGAGTGCGTCACGCCATCCGCAACCCGGTGCAAGAAAGAAATCACTATGTCCTACTTCATCTTTATGTAAGCGCCATCCCCATAAACAAGCAGCACCGTAGATAACTCCCATCGTTGAACCAGCACAGAGATTGCTCCACGCCTCATGTCCTTGCCACCACCCTGCAGACTTTCCAATTGCTCCTGTGTTTTCATACGACGGTTCCCCATTAGCAACTGCGCGCTCTGGTTGGTTGCGCCACATATCTGCAACACGTTCTTGTATATGTTCGCCACCGTGACCTGTTTGGCACCATTGAAAATCTAACCATTCAGCACTTTGATGTGCGTCAGGGCGAATATGTGGTCTGTAATGAATTCCTGTTGGTTGCGAATAACAATCCCATTCATGGAATTCTTTTCCACCAACTTCTACCTGTGCTTCAGCGCCTGTTCCATCGGCACCGGCCAAATAAATTGCAGGTCGTGCGCCATATCGAGCAACTATGTAACGACAAAATCGTGCATACTCTTGCGAATCAACAACGGGACCAATAACACCAAGCCCTTTCCAACCAAAACCGAAAAATAGCGATGAATACACGGGAACGATTTCATTTTCAATAAGTATTGAAATGAGTGAATCAAGATGATCGAAATATTCAGGGTTGAGAAGATTAATATGACCTTCATGTAAATCTTCAAAACCAACGCCAAATCCTTCATCTACACTTCGATTTCGAGGACCGCGCGCACCCATATCTGGTTGCACAACCATTAGCAGGGTCGCATTAAAGCCTTTAGTTCTGCGATCTTTCGCGTATATCTCGACATCGTCAACAGTTGCACGCCACGGTAGAGCCCATGCAGTATCTGCGACTATGAGATCGGAACTTCCATCTCGAAATTTTAGGTTGCGCTCCCCTATCGATATCGACCAAAATCCTTTTCTATAAAAGAGATTTTCACTTATTTTCTCATTTGTAACTACAAAGGTGTCCTCAAAAATAAATGCATTATCTTCACAATTTGAAAAGAGCGAGATTCTCCACTTACCAACCGTTGGCGGAGCGAAACGAATTTTCCAATTATTTCCACCCGACCAAAAACCCGGACGACGCATTACCGTGCCATCATCACACGTGAAATCCGCCCAAAGCTCTACATCGGTATAAGCATTCTTGTAAGGGTTAGAAGAGGTAAATGTAAACTCAATCTCTTGCCACAAAGAATGCGTAGAACTCATTATGTGTTTTGAGGGAAACCTAAGTTGATTCCGCCATGGCTTGGATCTAACCAACGGCTTGTAACAACTTTGCCGCGAGTGAAGAAGTGAACTCCTTCGGTACCGTGTGCGTGAGAATCACCAAAGAGTGAGTTCTTCCAGCCACCAAATGAGAAATAAGCCATCGGTACAGGAATTGGAACGTTAATACCAACCATTCCAACTTCTACTTCATTTTGATAACGGCGTGCTGCGCCACCATCATTTGTAAATATCGCCGTTCCATTTCCATACTCATGCTTATTTACTAGATCAAGTGCTTCGTCATAACTCTTTACACGAATAACACTGAGAACTGGTCCAAAGATTTCTTCTTTATAAATACTCATTGAAGACTTCACGTTATCGAAAAGTGTTGGTCCAAGCCAAAAACCATTGCCATCTACCTTTACAGTGCGACCATCTTCTACAAGTGTTGCACCCTCTTTGACTCCTGCTTCAATATACGAAGCAACTTTATCGCGGTGTACACGTGTAACTAATGGCCCCATATCTGAACCCTTTGTTCCATCGCCAGTTTTAATCTTGGCCATACGAGATCTGATTTTTTCAATGAGAGCATCGGCTACTGGTTCCACCACAACAAGTGCGCTAATTGCCATACAACGCTCGCCAGCTGATCCAAATCCTGCATTGATCGCTGCATCTGCTGCTAATTCTAAATCTGCATCTGGCAAGACAACCATGTGGTTCTTTGCGCCACCAAGTGCTTGAACACGCTTGCCCGCTTTAGTTCCGCTTTCGTAGACATAGCGGGCAATGGGTGTTGAACCAACAAATGAGACAGATTTGATTCCTGGGTGAGTTAGGAGTGCATCAACACTTTCTTTATCTCCATGAACGACATTGAATACACCATCTGGCAATCCAGCCTTTTTCCATAGCTCTGCCATAAAAATGGCCGCACTTGGATCCTTCTCTGAAGGTTTCACAATCACTGTGTTGCCGCAAGCAATTGCAACTGGGAAGAACCACATGGGAACCATTGCAGGGAAATTGAAAGGAGAAATAATTGCTACGGGGCCAAGTGCTTGGCGAATTGAATAAACATCAACACCCGTTGAAACTTCTTCTGAGAAACCACCTTTGAGAAGGTGTGGGATACCGCAAGAAAATTCAACAACTTCTAAACCACGAGTAACTTCACCGAGGGCATCACTGAGCACTTTTCCGTGCTCTTCAGTAATGATTGCTGCAAGCTTTTCTTTGTTTTCATTAAGTAATTCGCGGAAAGCGAATAAAACTTGAGTACGTTTTGTAAGTGAACTATGGCGCCATGATTTGAATGCTTCAGTAGCAACTCCCACCGCTTGATCTATGAGAGCGCTATCTGCAAAATCAACATTTCCGATAACTTCTCCAGTTGCTGGATTGTAAATATCACCAGAACGAGCAGCCTTCGTTGTTGAAAATTCGCCATTTATCCAATGTGTGATTCTCTTCATGGGTATACGTTACTTCGCTTTTACCCATACCCACTACCCCTTTAGGCGTTGGTCATGATTAGATTGGTTACAAATAAAAGGGGATACCGTGGAAAAACCAGTAGCTAATCCAGAACTCGGCGCGCAGGTCTATGCAGATGATCGCGCGAATGTTTTTCACTCATGGTCGGCGCAAAAACAGATTACGCCAATGGCTATTGCTGGGGCACAAGGTTCATACTTTTGGGATTACTCCGGTAAGAGTTATTTAGATTTTTCATGCCAATTAGTATTTACAAATATTGGCCATCAACATCCTGCCGTTGTAAAAGCAATTCAAGAACAAGCAGCAGTACTAACAACCGTTGCACCGCAACATGCCAATATTGCGCGAAACGAAGCAGCTAAGCGAGTTATTGAAGTTGCTAACGGTGGATTTGAAAAAGTATTTTTCACTAATGCGGGAGCAGATGCAGTAGAGAACGCAATTCGCATGGCGCGTATTCACACTGGAAGACATAAAATTCTTTCCACCTACCGTTCGTATCACGGCAATACTGGCACAGCAATTACCGCTACTGGTGATCCACGTCGATTCCCAAATGAATTCTCTTTCGGTCACGTTCACTTCTGGGGTCCATATCTTTATCGCACAGCATTTTGGGCAACTAACGAGGCAGAAGAATGCCAGCGAGCGCTAGAACATCTTGAGCAGACAATTATTTTCGAAGGTCCAAAAACAATTGCGGCTATTCTTATTGAGAGTGTTCCAGGCACTGCAGGTGTATTGGTTCCACCTGTTGGATACCTAGATGGAATTCGCGCCCTCTGCGATAAGTACGGCATTCTCTGGATTAGTGATGAAATCATGGCTGGCTTTGGCCGCACAGGTAAATGGTTTGCATACCAACACAGCAAATCAATTCCTGATCTCATTGTCTTTGCTAAGGGTGTTACCTCTGGTTACATACCACTTGGTGGAGTAATAATCTCTGGTCCAATTGCTGCAACATTTGATGAAAGAGTATTTCCTGGTGGACTCACTTATTCTGGTCACCCGTTAGCGTGCGCAACAGCTGTTGCAACCATTGATGTAATGAAATCAGAGAAAATGATTGAAAACGTTGCATCTATCGGCGAGAAGATTATTGGTCCAGGACTTCATGCCATTGCCAAGAAACATCAACTAGTTGGCGATGTTCGCGGACAAGGTGGTTTCTGGGGATTAGATATTGTTACAAATCGTGCTACCCGCGAACCAATTGCTGCATATGGCGGATCGAGTCCTGCCATGAATGAAATTGTTGCTACATGTAAAAAGAATGGTCTGATGCCATTCAATAACTTCAACAGAATTCATATGAATCCACCATTGAATATCAGTGAAGCTGACGCTCAATTAGGAATGGATCTCTTGGATAAGTCGCTAGGTGAAATGGCACATCACTACAAGGGATAAACTTCTGGCATGTCTTCACCACTGATTACCGCGCGTGGGCTCACGAAAAAATTCGATGAGTTTGTTGCTGTCGACGAGATTGATTTTGATGTGGCTAGAGGCGAATCATTCGGACTACTTGGCCCAAATGGTGCGGGTAAATCAACGACGATGCGCATCATTGGTGCGACTTCCCAGCGCACGTCAGGTAATCTCACAATTCTAGGAATGGATCCTGAAAAATTCGGTCCACAAATTCGTGCTCATTTAGGTGTTGTTCCTCAGCAAGACAATTTAGATATGAATTTATCGGTAAGTGAAAATCTTTACATCTATGGTCGCTATTTCGGTCTTTCGCGTAAATTCCTCAAAGCAAAAATCGAAGAGCTACTTGAGTTCGCTCAATTAGAAGAAAAACGCAATGCAAAAGTTGAATCTCTTAGCGGCGGGATGAAGCGTCGTCTCACTATTGCCCGTGGCTTAGTGAGCGAACCTGAAATTTTGATGCTCGATGAACCAACGACTGGGTTAGATCCACAGGCACGTCATATTCTTTGGGACCGCTTGTTTCGCCTCAAAGAACAAGGTGTAACCCTTGTTATTACAACACACTTTATGGATGAAGCAGAGCAACTCTGCGATCGCCTCGTAGTCATGGATAAAGGCAAAATTATGGCTGAGGGAAGTCCTGCGCAATTAATCAAGGATTATTCAACGAAAGAAGTTCTTGAAATTCGTTTTGGATCTGAGCGAAATAGTGCAATGGCTGATCAGTTGCGTGGGATGTGCGATCGCATTGAAGAATTACCAGATCGTATTTTGCTCTATAGCGAAGATGGTGAAGCACTATTAGAGAAGATTTACAGTGCTGGCTTACACCCTAAGACTTCACTTGTTCGCAGATCATCACTCGAAGATGTTTTTCTGCGTCTTACAGGAAGAACTCTTGTCGACTAATGAGCACTCCACATATTCGCCAAGGCTCCTTAGAGATAGTTGATCAGGAGAAAATAATCTCTCGCGGCTCCCTCTATGTCGCTCAAGCACGTCTGACTGCAATGATGAAGTGGATTTGGATGATTCTGGCAATCGCTGTTGCCAATCCAGTTCTTTACCTTTTATCTATTGGAGTAGGTGTTGGCGCATTCATCGATAAAAGCGCAGGAGCTGCAGGTATCGATGGCGTTAAATACCTAACCTTTTTAGCACCAGCCCTCCTCGCAACGGCAGCAATTCAAGGTGCAATTGATGAATCAGTTTTCCCAACTCTTGAAGGTTTCAATTGGTGGAAAAATTTCTTAGGTATGAATGCAACCCCGATTTCTGGAAATCAGATAGCCACTGGTGTTTTTTTGGCCTCTTTCGTTCGTGTAGTTGGAACAGTCATTATCTATTGGTTTGTGATGCTCGCTTTTGGAGCACTGGAATCCAGTAAGGCGTGGTTGGCAATTCCAACTGCTGTGATGGCTGGTGTTGCATTTGGTTCAATTACACAGGCAATAGCAGGACTTTTAAAAGATGAAAACATGTTTTTTGTCATTTTCAATCGTTTTGTGATGATGCCACTCTTTCTTTTTTCAGGAACTTTCTATCCACTCTCTTCGATGCCTATTTATCTACAATGGATCGGTTGGATTTCACCACTGTGGCATGCCACTGAACTCGGTCGCTATCTCACCTACGGTCACGCCCTTACTCAGACAATGGCAATAACTCACATGGTCTTCCTTCTAACACTTCTTGTGCTTGGCATATTTTTCTCTCGTCGTATCTTCACCCAGAGGCTAGCAAAATGATAATTAGCGCAGCTGTTGCTATTGCCGAAGCGCGTCGCGGGCGATTAGGAGAGCGCGTTTACTCTGGGCGTTCTCGCGCAATCTTTGAACGCGGTTACATTGCATTCAAATCTTCTACCTGGATGGTGATCCTCTCTGGATTTGTTGAACCCGTGCTCTACCTCTTTGCTTTCGGTTATGGTCTTGGAGAGTTGATTGGCAATATTGAAAGTAATGGCTTGAGCATTCCTTATGCCGCATACATCGCACCAGCGCTCCTTGCCACAAGTGCCATGAATGGCGCAATTTATGACTCCACTATGAACATCTTCTTCAAACTCAATCATGATCGTATTTATCACGGCATGCTTGCAACATCACTTGGTCCACTAGATGTTGCACTTGGTGAAATTGGGCTAGCACTGCTTCGCGGTTTTCTTTATGGAGTTGGATTTATGGCAGTTGTCGCACCGCTCGGATTGATTCCGAGTTTATGGGGAATCTTGGCGATTCCGGCTGCAGTACTTATTGCATTTGGTTTTGCGGCTGTTGGTATGGCACTTACTACTTATATGAAATCTTTTCAGCAATTAGAAATAATTAATATCTTTTTACTTCCTATGTTTCTATTTTCTGGTTCTTTTTATCCACTTACTGTTTTCCCAGAGTGGTTACAATTTATTATTAAGGCACTACCGCTTTCTCAAGCAATCCACCTAGTTAGAGGACTTACCCTAGGGCAGATAAATCTTGGACTTTTGGGCCATATTTCCTATTTTATTGTCATGATTATTGTTGGACTTTTTTTCACAACAAAAAGATTAAATGCACTTTTTATGAAATAAAGACATTTTTTTCATGCGTAAACACGCATAAAATTTCTGCACTTGCTTTAAAGTCTTTACTTGCTAAACTCGGGGTGTAACAAACTCTGTAGGGAGTAAGGCATTAGGGGTTCCGGGAAAGCCTTGGAATCGAAAATGCAAAA
Organism: Bifidobacterium breve; assembly: GCA_945866155.1. Classification (GTDB taxonomy): domain Bacteria; phylum Actinomycetota; class Actinomycetes; order Nanopelagicales; family Nanopelagicaceae; genus Planktophila. The sequence goes on along the minus strand of CAMBGL010000019.1, from coordinate 6,514 downwards.
AATGAAAACCCACGCTAACCATGCGCAAACGTTTAGATCAGTACCCACAACATCCGAGCCGCTATCAGTAACAAAAATACAGGCCCTGTTAGATCAAGAATGGGCGCGCTTCAAAGAGAATACTTCAGCCTCTGAAAAAGAGAGTGCCCTTGCTCTGCGAACAATGCCCATGGGTGTTCCTTCTAGCTTTCAACATTGGGATCCATATCCAATCTCAATCGTTTCAGCACAAGGTGCGTGGATGACAGATGTTGATGGACGTCGCTTACTCGACCTATCAATGGGCTTTGGAGCAATGCTCGCTGGCCACCTAAACCCAGTTGTTGTAGCCGAAATTGAGGCATCCCTGAAAGAGGGAATGCTCTTCGTTACACCATCTCCAATTTCTCGCGATGCAGGCGAACGGATCTGTAAGCGTTTTTCTATTGACCAAGTTCGTTTTGCAAACTCTGGTACGGAAGCCACAATGTATGCAACTCGTCTTGCTCGCGCATATTCTGGAAAGAATGGCGTCGTAAAGATTGAGGGCGGATACCACGGATCATTCGACCCACTTATGGTCTCTGCAAAGCCAGCACTCGATGAAGCCGGCGATGCGCAATCACCTAATGCTGTTGCTTACATCGGAACAGTTCCTGGTGATGTCTATGTTGTTCCTTACAATAATCTTGTTGCTTTAGAGACAGTATTTGAAGAGCATGCAAAAGATATTGCCTGCTTTATTCTCGAACCTGTCCTAGAAAATATTGCAATTGTTCTCCCAGATGCTGGATACCTTGAGGGCGTTCGCGCACTCTGCGATCACTACGACATCATTCTTATATTTGATGAAGTAAAAACAGGACTTACTGCTGGACCACAAGGTGCAGCGCAACGTCTTGGTGTTCAACCAGATCTGATCACACTTGCTAAATCAATTGGCGGTGGAGTTCCACTTGCAGCTTTTGGTGGCAAGAAGAAGTACATGGATGCAGTAGCCGATGGTCGTCTTGCACACTTTGGTACTTTCAACGGTAATCCACTAGCAATGGCTGGCGTACGCGCAGTTGATAAAATCTGTACTGAAGAAGCGCTTGCGAAAGCAGAAGCTCTCAACATGCAGGCACTTGCACGTATTACCGAAATTATTGAGCAATACCAATTACCAGCACACACTGTTGGTTTTGGCGTAAAAGGTTGCATCACATGGTCAACGCTGCCCGTGCGCAACTACCGCGATTACAAAGCAACTGATTTCAAAATCGCAGAGCTCTCATGGCTCTGGTCGCTCAATCGTGGAGTAATTACGCCTCCGGGACTCGATGAACAATGGTTGATCAGCTTGGCACACGGCCAGGAAGAGATTGATATTTTGGTAGAAGATTTCCGCAGTCTTGCGGAAGCGCTACGTAGCTAAACCAAATAACGTTTTTCGAAAAAAGAGATGACAATGGAGTCAGCACTTGAGACTGCGCGGGCACAATTACGTCGCGCTGTAGAACTATTAGAACTAACTGAAAACGATTGGCAGACACTTTCAACGCCACGTCGTATTTTGGAAGTTGCCGTTCCCCTTCGCCGAGATAACGGCAATGTGGAGATGTATAAGGGCTTTCGAGTCCAATATTCAACAACTCGCGGGCCTTCAAAAGGTGGAGTTCGTTTTCACCCAACAATTGATATGGATGAAACTGTTGCGCTAGCAATGTTGATGACTTGGAAATGTGCACTGACAAATCTCCCATACGGTGGCGCTAAAGGCGGTATCGCAGTTGATGCGCATACGCTTTCGCTCGGTGAAAATGAACGCCTAACTCGTCGTTACACATCTGAAATTTTGCCAATTATTGGTCCAGAGCGAGACATCCCTGCTCCCGATGTTGGAACAGATGAGAGAAATATGGCGTGGATGATGGATACATATTCCGTCAACGCTGGTTTTTCAGTTCCTGGTGTTGTCACAGGAAAACCAATTGTTCTTGGCGGCTCACTCGGTAGAACTTCTGCAACTGGCGATGGTGTTGCAATATCTGCAATTGAAGCGCTACTTGTAAAGGGGATTGATCCTAAGGGTGCAACTGTTGCAATTCAAGGTTTTGGAAAAGTTGGTTATTGGGCCGCGATTGCACTTGAAAATTTAGGCCTCAAAATTGTTGCTGTCAGCGATGTTAATGGCGGAGTTACTGGATTCAAGAACGTTAGCGAGTTGTGGAACCATTTCTTAGCGAATAACAATCTTAATGTGCCTGGTACTGACAAACTCACACAAGAAGAACTCATACATCTAGATGTTGATGTACTCATACCTGCTGCACTCGCTGATGCAATTACTGAGAAGAATGCCTCAGGAATTAGAGCAAAAGTTATTGTTGAAGGTGCAAATGCCCCAACTACTCCTGGCGGAGATGCGATTCTGAACGAGAATCATGTTCTTGTCGTTCCAGATATCTTGGCAAACTCAGGTGGTGTAATCGTTTCTTACTTCGAATGGGTTCAAGATAAGCAGAATTATTTCTGGACAGCTGATGAAGTGAAATCAAATCTCAATGAAATCATGATGCGTACTTTTCGTGAAGTTGAAGAGATGGCTCGCACAAAGAAAGTTTCATGGCGCGAAGCAGCTCATATGATCGGTGTTGCACGCGTTGCAGAAGCCCATAGATTACGCGGACTTTATCCATAAAGAGATTACGGTATGAGCGAGACCTTAATGGATTCGTTACCTGCTGAAACCATATCTAACCCTTTTTGGAAATCTGCCAAAGGAAGTTGATGGGTACAGATTTTATCCAACGGCAATTTCCCTGATTCAATCATGGCAATTGCGGCTGGCCAGCAATGTGGACCAAGGTGAGCGCCAAGAAGATCGAGCTCTTTATCATCGCTGATAATGCTCCAGTCGACAGTGATATCTTCTTTGAAGACGCTATACAAAACAAAGGTTCCAAGTTTGCGCAAGATTTGTAGACCTTGCGCCACGGCGCTTGGATGGCCAGTGCCTTCTAAGTAGATATCCGCGCCATAACCTTCAGTCAATTCTCTAACTATCTCAATTGCATTCTCACGACCAATATTGATAGTAAGAGTTGCACCACATTCTTTTGCAACGGCTAATTTACGATCATCTAGGTCCAAAGCGATAAGAATTGCGGGTTTCTTCACAGCAGCGCCAGCGATCATTCCAAGACCGATCGGACCACACCCTGCAACAACAACTACATCTGTAGTTTTAATCTTTGCACGTTCCACCGCATGAAGTGCGCATGATAATGGCTCTGCATACGCTGCATGTGCTGGTTTTACGCTTTTAGAAATTTTATGAACTCGTGAATGCTCAGAAAAAATCATGTACGAAGCCATTGCACCAGGAGTTTTTCTCTTGAAGCCAAACATTCCGTGAGGTGCGCACATCCAATATTCACCACGCTTGCAGTAACGGCACTCTTCACAAGGGACGATTTGTTCTGCAACAACTCGGTCGCCAACTACTACTCCCCAACGCTTACTTGCTTCTTCATCAATTTGCGCAATCTCACCTACAAATTCGTGTCCTGGAATTACTTCAGTTTCAGCCCATGCAGGTCTATTTGCATCTCCCCAAAACTTTGAAGCGCCGTGATAGCACTTCAAATCGCTAGCGCAGATTCCAACAGCTTCTACTCTTACAAGTGCTTCGCCCTTAGATGGCGTAGGTATTTCTACATCCTCTAATTTGTAATCCATCGGACCATGGCATACGACTGCCTTCATTGTTGGGCTCATGCGAGATCCTCTTTCTTTTTCATAGGTGCGCTGCTTTGATTGAAATACATTCTTGGACTATTGAAATATAAGTTTGAGGGTTATGAGATCTGCGACCCAGGAATAATCCATCACATGTTTGAGAGATCATTTCAAAGAGACCTTCACCCGCACTACCCCCATAAAGTATCTGAAAATCTTCGATTTTCATATCCTCTAATTCGGTACGGATAAGTGAGCACATTTTATTGATATGTTCTGCAGAGGCTGGGTGTTCAACCCCAATCGCCCATGTTGGTTCATATGCAATAACTAATTTCTTTAGATTCTTTTGGTCTTTGATGGCGCTTCTGATCTGGGTTTTTACCTCTGCCTTGGCTGACTTTTCTTCAGTGCTGAGCTCGCCAATGCACACAATAGGAATGAGATTATTTCGGCTACTCGCTGCAATCTTTTGAGAAATTACATCGTTGCTTTCACCAAAGAGTGTTCTTCTTTCGTGATGGCCAATGAGTGCGTACTTACAACCCATTTGAGCTAGCAATTGAGGGCTTATCTCACCAGTAAAAGCACCAGAATCATGCTCGCTTATATTCTGTGCCCCGATTGCTAGTAGAGAACTAGATGTTTTTTCGATGCATTGCGAAATAAGTGGGGCTGATGGAAGAAGAAAGAGTTCCACATCGTCACGATTGATACTACCTAAGCCAGTAACTGCTGCATCTAACCACGCGAGGGTCTGTTCTTTATCCATGTACATCTTGAGATTTACACCGACTAATAGTTTGCTAGCACGCCTTGCCATCTATTAATCTTTATTTTCAAATTCAGTAATAAGTGCAACTTTTTGTGCCGATGCTGAACTCTCATCAAAATGATATGTGAGCCATTCTTTTGCTAATCGTGATGCCAATTCAATACCAATAACACGTTGACCGAAAGTAAGAACTTGTGCATTATTACTAAGAACAAGTCTTTCTACTGAATAACTATCGTGAGCTGTTGCTGCGCGTATTCCTTTTACTTTATTGGCAGAAATTGCGACTCCCAGACCGGTGCCACAAATTAACAATGCTCTATCCGCTTTCCCATCGGCAATCATCTGAGCAGCAGCAATAGCAACATCTGGATAAGGGGTTTTACTTGATGCATCAACCCCAACATCTACTACTGATTCAACATTAGCGTCACTTTGTAATTGCTTTTTTAATATCTCTTTATATTGAAAGCCTGCATCGTCACTTCCGATTACTACGCGAAATTTCTTGGTCATATCATTTTCCTTCCAAAAAATTAGCGATTGTAGAAATAATCATTGCTAGTGACGTTGCGCCTGGATCTTGATGGCCCAAACTTTTTTCTGCGTGTGGGCGCGCGCGGCCGATTTTAGGAAGAAGATTTGCAGTCTCTGCAGCGGCATTTGTTGCTGTATTACTTGCATTGCGCCACGCTTCTGGAAGTTCTTTCCCGGCTGCTTTACTTAGTTCATTTGAGAATGGGATAAGTACATCTACGAGCGTCTTATCGCCAATCTGCGCTTTTCCAAATTTAGTGACCTCCGCAGATGCTCTAGCAATCGCACTAGCTACTACTTGCGCTGATGGTTTTACGGAATCACCAAATTCTTTACCAATTTCTCGAAGAATAATTCCCCAGATTATTCCTGAGGTTCCTCCTGCTTTATCAGACCAAGAATCTGCAGCAGCTTCTAGGGTCGAACCAGCACCTGCGCCAGCAGCTACAACTTCTTTTCCTGCACTCGCTGCTGCGTGTGCCCCGCGTGCCATACCGATTCCATGATCACCATCGCCTGCATAAGAATCTAATAGTCCATATTCATCTGCTCGCTGGGCCGTATTTGTTTCAATGAGTTGCAAAATTTTGGCAATATTTTTAGCACACTCGTGTGATTCGGAACTTCCTTTAGAAATTACTTTCTTCTCTTCTTGTGAAGAATTCGATTGAGATGAACCAGAACTTAGAGAGATAGTGCCTTTTTTATACCCTGGTGTATACGTTGGCTTCTTCCAGAAGTCTTCTAATTCATCATTGAGCCATGTAAAAGTAAGTGATGCCCCCGCCATTTCAAAGCTGGTAACAAGTTCCCCAACTTCTGGCTCAACAATTTCAATATTTTTCTCTTTTAGGATCGCAAAAATATTGTTATAGAGAACATAAAGTTCCTCATACTTCACCCCGCCCAGACCATTTACTAATACGCAAAGTCGAATCTTCGAATCATTGCGACATGAATCAGGTGTTTCTTCTAGCAAGTGAGCTACAAGTTCTAGTGCTAATTCTTTTGATGTTGGGATATCGCTTTCGCTAAGGCCTGGTTCACCATGAATACCTAAACCAAGTGCCATGTGTCCTTTTGGAACGGTAAATAGCGGTTCGGTTTTGCCTGGCAAAGTACAACCAGAGAAGGCAACACCAATAGTGCGAGTGCGCTCATTAGCTTCGACAGCAACTCTGTAAACCTCATCGAGTGAATATCCAGCCTCAGCAGCGGCCGCTGCAACTTTGAATACAAATAAATCGCCAGCAATTCCTCGGCGCTTATGAAATTCCTCTTTACTCGCGCTCATAATGTCATCCGTTACAAGAACAGTTTTGCACGGAATGCCTTCGGCGTTGAGTTGTGATTGCGCCAAATTAAAATTCATCACATCGCCTGCGTAATTTCCATAACTCAATAAAACTCCGCCGCCCGCTTCCGCAGCTTTACAAACAGTATGTACGCGCTGTGTTGATGGTGAAGAAAAAACATTTCCAACAACTGCGCCATGTGCTA
>CAMBGL010000018.1 GCA_945866155.1 Bifidobacterium breve | reverse complement strand
ACATGCGTAAGCCACTCATGGCAGGTAATTGGAAGATGAACCTCAATCATCTTGAAGCAATTGCGGTTGCGCAAAAACTTGTTTATAGCCTCGATGATAAAGATTACGATGCTGTCGATGTAGCGATCATTCCTCCCTTCACAGATATACGTTCAATTCAAACTTTGGTCGATGGAGATCGTCTTCGACTTCTATACGGAGCTCAAGATATGTCACCCGATGCATCGGGTGCCTTTACAGGAGATATCTCCGGCTCAATGCTTGCAAAGCTGGGTTGCACATTTGTTGTACTCGGTCACTCAGAGCGACGTGCAATTCATCAAGAGAGCGATGCCCTTATAAACCGCAAAATTAAAGCTGCTCTTGCTAATGAAATCACACCAATTTTTTGTGTTGGAGAAGAGTTGCCCGTGCGTGAGTCAGGAACACATGTTTCCCATGTGATTCGCCAAATTCGCGCTGGACTTGAAGGCCTCACAAAGCCAGAACTGAAAAAAATTGTTATTGCTTATGAGCCAGTCTGGGCAATCGGTACAGGAAAGACAGCAACGCCAGAAGATGCACAAGAAGTCTGCGCCGCTATTCGCGAAGAGATTGAAACTATTGGCTCTGCCGAGATTGCTGCTGCGATGAGAATTCTCTATGGGGGTTCTGTAAAATCTTCAAATATCGTCGAAATTATGAAGCAGGGCGATGTCGATGGCGCACTCATAGGCGGGGCGAGCCTAGATCCTGAAGAATTGGCGAAAATCGCTAAATTCCATCTTGCTGGCTAATCCCTAGTATCCTTACCCATCTAGTTACCTACAGGAGTCCAACGTGAAATTAGCTCTATCAATTCTGCTCGTTGTAACGAGCGTTGTAATGATCCTGCTTGTGCTTCTCCACAAGGGCAAGGGAAGCGGCCTCTCCGATCTATTCGGCGGTGGTATCTCTTCAAACTATGGTGGTTCATCCGTTGTAGAACGCAACCTCGATCGCATCACTATCGTTGTTGGCGGTCTTTGGTTCGCACTTGTTGTGGCACTGAGTTTGGTCTTGAAGTAAACCGATTTCTAATTCTTTGAAGGAGTAAAAGATGGCAAGTGCAATTCGTGGAAGTCGCGTCGGTGCCGGCCCTATGGGTGAAGCCGAGCGCGGTGATTCGATTGCTCGTTCACACGTCTCGTACTGGTGCTCAAATGGACACGAAGTTCGTCCATCATTTGCTGAAGAAGAGACAGTCGTCATTCCTGCTGAGTGGGATTGCCCAAAGTGCGGATTCCCGGCAGGTCGTGATAAAAATAATCCACCTAGCCCAGTCAAGAATGAGCCATACAAAACTCACCTTGCTTATGTAAAAGAGCGTCGCACAGATGCAGAAGGTGCTCGCATTCTTGAAGATGCGCTCCGTAAATTACGCGGAGATGATGAATAAAAGTTTCTAAGAACTAAAGTTGGCGGGCTGCTTCTAGTAGCTCGCCAATTCCATTTCTACGCGAATTTAGGTGTAGGCGCAGTAATGGATAAGAACGAGATTCAAGGGCACGACCATCACCAAGTGCTTGAGCCATCAAGAGTGTTTCAAATCCAAAATTCTTGCCTGGAATTGCAAAATCAATATCGCATTTTCCTGTAATTTGCAGGAAAGCACCATTGCGTTGCCCACCTTTATGGAATTGGCCAGTTGAATGCAAGAAGCGTGGGCCCCAACCAAAAGTGACAGGCCGCTTTGATTTAGCAGCAAGAATTTTCCTCAATTTTGTTATCTCTACATCGTCTGCACGATCTAAGTAAGCCATGATTGCAATGTAGCCATCTTCTGGAATATTGGAGATAAATTCTTGAAGCGAGGCGAGTACTGAATTACCTTCACCAAAGATCGCAATTGATTTATCTGTATTTTCCGCTACAAATATTGGCAACGTGCCAGACCATTCAGCAAGAAGTGTGGAAGTTTGCTCCTTTGCCTCAGTCACATTGGGTTGATTGAATGGATCAATTTCAAGTGCCGCACCAACCAGTGCAGTGAGCCATTCCCATGTAATGAACTGCGCACCAAGATCGCCAGATACAACGCAATCTGCATTACCGGTAAATGAAATACGGAGTGGATCTCCTTCGTTACCTTCTTGCGCATTTTCAACAACAACTGGAAGACGTCCCACTAGGTTCTTGCCAGTTGATTCAGCAACTAATTGTTCGATCCAATCGCTCAGCCCGGGCATTCCGCTATTTTCATCCGTGAAGGTGAGGTATTGACCGGCGGTTGCAAGTACATAAGCGCAATCAAGTATTGCTTGTGGGGAGTTGAGGAAATCTCTCTGAGCATCACTTGCACTATCGAGAAGTATGGAAATATCAACGCCAATGAGTGCAGATGGCACTAAACCGAATGCGCTAAGAACGCTAAATCGTCCGCCGACATTAGGGTCTGCATTTATAACACTGAGACCTTGTGCTCGTGATTCTTTATCTAAGGGGGAGCCAGGGTCGGTAACAATGACCATGTGTTCCGCTAGTGCTAGTCCAGCTTTTTCAAATTCGCGGGCAAAGAATGCTCGGGCTGATGCAGTCTCAATTGTTGAACCCGATTTTGAGCTAACAACAACAAGAGTCTCTTCCAACTTTCCAGAGAGTGCATTCTCGAGGTAATGGGGATCGGTTGAATCAAGAATAAACAAATTCCTTTTATAAGTCTGTGCAATCACTTCAGGTCCAAGTGATGATCCACCCATTCCTGCTAGAACCACATATTTCTTATCACGATGCTTAGCAGCAAGTGCATCTACTGTAGGCAAGAGTTCTCGTGATTTTTCTGGCAGGTCTACCCAATTCAGACGAATAGTTGCCTCTGCCACCGCATCAGGGCCCCAAATGGTTGGATCCTTTTTCGCTAAGCGCTGATGCGCATCAGAAATACGGGCATACAAAGTGCTTTGACGATCGGCAGGTGACACCTTTGATGCAAAAGAATTCATTACTTTGTTCCTGAAATTACCGCATCAACAATTGCTTCTGGGGTGAAACCAAACTCTTTGAAAAGAACTGATGCAGAGGCAGATGCTCCGTAGTGGTCCAAGGAAATTGCAGTGCCTTCATCCCCAATAAGTTCGCGCCATCCTTGAGCAATGCCTGCTTCCACGCTGACACGATTTGTAATGGATGGAGGTAGAACTTCATCGCGATATGTGCGGCTTTGTTCGTTGAACCATTCAATACATGGAGCACTGACTACTCGTACAGAAATAGTTTTTTCAGCCAGAACTTTCTGGGCTTCTAAAGCGATACTCACTTCAGATCCAGTTGCGATGATTATGGCTACTGGGTTTTTAGAATCCTTGAGAATGTAAGCGCCTTTATCTACATTTGCTGCATCCCCATGAGTTGTGCGATCAACTACAGGAAGGTTTTGGCGCGAAAGCAAAATACCGGCTGGCTTATCTCGCTTGAGAATGCTCTTCCATGCTTGCGCTACTTCATTTGCATCGGCTGGACGAATAACTGCAAGGCCGGGAATCGCACGCAGTGCTGCGAAATGCTCAACTGGTTGATGCGTAGGACCATCTTCTCCCAAACCAATGGAGTCGTGTGTCCACACAAAAATACTTGGAACTCCCATCAGTGATGCAAGGCGTACAGCTGGTCGCATGTAATCGCTAAATACTGCAAAAGTTCCACCGAAAGTTCTGGTGAGGCCATGTAATGAAATTCCGTTGAGAATCGAAGCCATTGCATGTTCGCGAATACCAAAGTGAATAACTCGACCGTAAGGACTCGTATTCTTCATCGCACTAGTTGCAGGTAAGAATGAAGAAGAACCCTCAATAGTTGTGTTATTACTTTCTGCCAAGTCAGCAGATCCGCCCCAAAATTCTGGAAGTACTGATGCAATCCCTTGAATAACATCACCTGATGCCTTGCGAGTAGCAATCTCTTTTCCAGCTTCAAAAGTAGGTATCGCTTTTTCCCATCCATCGGGAAGTTTTCGCGAACGTAGTCGTGAGAGTAATTGCGCCTTATCTGGATTCTTTGTTGACCAACTCGCAAACTGTGTATCCCAGTCACTGCGAATAGCTGCTCCACGATTCTTTACTTGGCGAACATGATCTAGGAGTGCTGCTGGCATCGCAAAATTTTCATCTGGATTGAGGCCAAGTAATTTCTTAGTCTCTGCAATTTCGCCATCACCAAGTGCCGAACCGTGTGATTTAGCCGTTCCTTGCGCTTTTGGCGCTGGCCATGCAATAACAGAGTGCATTCTGATCAAAGATGGGGCAGAAGTGTGTGCCTTAGCAGCAGTCATTGCTTTATCGAGTGCAGGAAGATCAACATTTCCATCTGCTTGCGCAGCTACATCAATGACATGCCAGCCGTATGCACGGTAGCGAGCACTGACATCTTCAGTAAATGCTACGTGTGTATCACCCTCGATAGAGATTCGATTGTCATCGTAGATAAGAACTAGATTTCCGAGTGATTGTGTTCCAGCAAGAGATGAAGCCTCAGCACTTACTCCCTCTTGCAAATCACCATCAGAGCAAATAACCCAGATAGTGTGATCGAAGATCGAGTTTGCAGAATCTGGATCTAGTAAGCCCTTCTCATATCTGGCAGCCATAGCCATTCCAACTGCAGTTGCAACACCTTGACCGAGCGGTCCTGTTGTCATTTCAACGCCTGTGGTGTGGCCCCATTCAGGATGCCCGGGTGTGAGTGAATTCCATGTTCTAAAACTCTTCAGGTCTTCAATTTCCACGCCGTAACCACTAAAGAATAGTTGGATGTAAAGAGTGAGCGATGAATGACCGCAGGATAAAACAAATCGATCTCTACCTAGCCACTGAGGGTCTGATGGGTCATGGACTAAATGACGTTGAAAAAGATTGTAGGCAACTGGTGCGAGTGACATTGCAGTACCGGGATGGCCATTGCCAACTTTTTGTACCGCGTCCATAGCAAGTGCGCGTGCATGGGCAATTGCCAAATCGTCGTTCGCGCTCCATTGGTGCATTGATGACATAGCGTGTGACCCTTTTCTATCCAAGTGTTATCGGTGTGGAAGTGCGAGTTGCTGAGAGCCAGATTCGCCACGCTGCGAACCAGACAAGAATAGAACCTAACATGTGAAGGGCGACCAATAATTCTGGAACACCTTGAAAATACTGCACGTAACCCAGAATTCCTTGAGCAATACTGAGTAGCCCAAGTATTCGGATGAGTCTCTTTGTTTCGCTAGATGGTTTGCCAACGAAATAATATGCGATGGTAATCAATAAAAATAGAATTACTACTTCTGCATGAATCCGCGCAATAGTTTGGATTTTAAAATCAAAACGTGGCGACCCTACGTCACCAGCGTGGGGTCCTGTACCAGTAACAATAGTTCCAAGAACGATTACTGCAATGGCGAAGAGAAGGTGAATACGAGCAAAGAGCGATATCTTCTCTATCTTTATAAATTTTTTATTGTGTTGCTGATACAAAGTAATTCCAGCGGCAACTAATGCAATTGATAACAAGAAATGGCCTGCTACGGGAATTGGATTAAGGTTTGTTAGGACTGTGATGCCACCCAGAACACCTTGTCCAAAAATTCCCAGCAATTGTAAAAGAACGAGAGTGCGTAGATCTTTTCTTCCAGATTTCAATACTGCGATAATTGCAATGATCGAAGCTAAAAGGAGCACGAAGGTGAGGAGTCGATTTCCGAATTCAATCCAAGAGTGAAAATCTCCTTCGACTTGTCCCTCAACGGGGCGATATGAGCCTGGAGTACATTCAGGCCAGGTTGGGCAGCCGAGGCCAGAACCTGTTAGTCGCACGCCGCCACCAGTCAGGATGATTGCACTCTGAATAAAGAGTAAGAGACCTAAGCTAAATCGAAGGTAGCGAGTGGCCATGTTCGTAGCCTAGAACCCCGAGCGAAGGCCTCGGACCTTCGGCGCGTGTGATACTAAATGGCGCATTAGAGCGAATTACGACACAATAGTGTTGTGAAAATCAGCGCCTCGTCTTCAGCCCAGTTTGGGAAAGATCTTCGTACCCGAGATGCCGTGGCGCGCTCAATCCTAGAAAATGGCCCATCGAGTGCAGTCACTCTCGGAGAGCGTTTATCTCTAACGCCAGCCGGAATTCGTCGCCATCTCGATTTGCTCGTCGCCGATGGAATTTTAGAGGCGAAAGATCCACGAGCATCTGCAGTTCGCGGAAGAGGTCGTCCTTCAAAAGTTTTCGTTATGACAGATTTCGGTCGTCAAAATTTCGAACATTCCTACGACGACTTAGCCGTAGCCGCTCTCAAATTTATGTCTGCTCAATCTGGCACTGAACTTGTGAATGCATTCGCACAATCTCGCGCAGACGATATCGAACGCAAAGGCGCACTTGCACTTGCAAAGCGTTCCCATAAAACCGATGCACTTGCTTCTTTTCTGACTGAACAAGGGTATGCAGCAAGTGTTGTTGATCGCCCAATGGGTCAAGAAATTTGCCAACACCATTGCCCAATAGCCCACGTAGCTGCCGAATTTCCACAACTGTGTGAAGCGGAGACTGAAGCATTCTCCAAGCTTCTAGGAACTCACGTTCAGCGCCTTGCAACTATCGCTCACGGTGATGGAGTCTGTACAACTTTTATCCCTGCTCTAAAAACTTCCACGAAAACAAATGCAACAGGAAAGGTACGTGCATGACTATCGCACATCCAGAGCTCGAAGGTCTTGGAAATTACGAATACGGTTGGTCAGATAAGAATGAGAAATCTGATAACTCCAAGCGCGGTCTGAGCGAAGAGGTCGTACGTGATATCTCAGCGAAGAAGTCAGAGCCACAGTGGATGCTCGACCTACGCCTCAAAGGTCTCGGTCTTTTCTACAAGAAGCCAATGCCAACATGGGGCTCAGATCTATCTGGAATTTTCTTCGACACAATCAAGTATTTTGTTCGCTCGACAGAGAAGCAAGCAACAACATGGGATGAGCTTCCTGCTGATATCAAGAATACTTACGACCGTTTGGGTATTCCTGAAGCGGAGAAGCAACGTCTTGTCTCTGGTGTTGCTGCGCAATACGAATCTGAAGTTGTGTATCACTCAATTCGTGAAGATTTAGAGAAGCAGGGCGTCATTTTTCTTGATACAGATAGTGCCCTCAAGCAACATCCTGAGCTATTCAAGGAATACTTCGGAACTGTAATTCCTGTTGGAGATAACAAGTTTGCAGCACTGAATACTTCTGTGTGGTCTGGTGGATCATTTATCTATGTACCTAAAGGCGTACATGTAGATATTCCATTGCAGGCTTACTTCCGAATCAACACGGAGAATATGGGTCAATTCGAACGTACTCTCATCATTGCTGATGAAGATTCATATATTCACTATGTAGAGGGTTGTACTGCGCCAATTTACAAGTCGGATTCTTTGCACTCAGCAGTTGTTGAAATTATTGTGAAAAAGGGCGCACGCGTTCGTTACACAACGATTCAGAATTGGTCTAACAACGTTTATAACTTAGTGACCAAGCGTGCTACTTGTGCTGAAGGTGCAACTATGGAATGGGTTGATGGAAATATTGGCTCAAAGGTCACTATGAAATACCCAGCAATTTTCCTAATGGGTCCACATGCAAAGGGTGAAACGCTCTCACTTGCATTTGCAGGCGAAGGCCAGCATCAAGATTCTGGAGCAAAGATGGTTCACGCTGCTCCTTACACATCATCCTCTGTAATTTCTAAGTCAGTTGCGCGTGGTGGAGGCCGTACTTCATATCGCGGACTTGTTCAAGTACAAGAAGGAGCGCACCATTCTGCAAGTACTGTGAAATGTGACGCGCTTCTTGTAGACACAATTTCTCGTTCAGATACCTACCCATATGTTGATATTCGTGAAGACGATGTTTCAATGGGTCACGAAGCTACTGTTTCAAAGATTAGTGATGATCAATTGTTCTATTTGATGTCACGCGGTCTTACAGAAGATGAAGCGATGGCAATGATTGTTCGTGGATTTATCGAACCAATCGCTCGTGAGCTACCAATGGAATATGCCCTAGAGCTCAATCGCCTCATTGAACTTCAAATGGAAGGCGCTGTTGGTTAATGTCTTTACTCACAACAAATTACCTAACTCCAACTGGACGTGAAGAGGCGTGGAGATTTACGCCTCTCAAGCGTTTAGGTGGACTCCATGACGGCACCGCAAAGGTGGGGGATCGTCAATCGCTTTCCTACAGGGGCAGCGCCTCAGGTGTAAAGTTTGAAAGAATTTCTCGCGAATTAGCAACATCGCCCGTTGAAACTGACGATGTTGTTATGCAACGAGTTCGAGAAGGTGCGCACAATGTGGCCACTCTTACGATTGCAGCAAATACTGAAGTAGCAGAGACGATTACATTGTCACGTTCTGCACAAGGACTAGATTCTGCAGAGTTCTCTCGTGTTCGTATTGAACTCGGAGCCCATGCTCGCGCAACTGTGATCATGGAAAATACAGGAGACGCCTTTCTCGCTGAAGATGTTGAGTTTGTGCTGGCACCTGGTTCAAATCTTACTTTTGTATCTTTGCAAGAATGGAATACGGGCTCAACCCACCTTGCTAAGCACCATGCAATTGTTGATCGTGATGCATCTTTCAAATCCATCACGGTGACAGTTGGCGGCTCACTAGTTCGCTTATTGCCAAGTGTTGAATTTATTGGCCAAGGAGCATCTTGTGAACTTCTTGGAGTTTATTTTGCAACAGAAGGACAGTTCTTCGAACACAGAATGTTTGTAGATCACAAGGTTCCTAATGCAAAATCACGTGTGAATTACAAAGGAGCACTTGCAGGTCAAGGTGCTCACACTGTTTGGATTGGTGATGTGTTTATTCGCGCAGCAGCTGAGGGCACTGATACTTATGAACTGAACCGAAATTTACTGCTCAGCGATGGTGCTCGCGCGGACTCTGTACCAAACCTTGAAATCGAAACAGGCGAGATTGTTGGTGCTGGTCACGCAAGTACAACTGGACGCTTTGATGATGAACAACTGTTCTATTTGATGTCTAGAGGAATTGAACTCTCTGATGCGCGTCGCCTC
Organism: Bifidobacterium breve; assembly: GCA_945866155.1. Taxonomy (GTDB): domain Bacteria; phylum Actinomycetota; class Actinomycetes; order Nanopelagicales; family Nanopelagicaceae; genus Planktophila. The sequence continues at coordinate 6,640 of CAMBGL010000018.1, read as the reverse complement.
GTTGTGCGCGGATTCTTCAACGAAATTGTTACAGAAATTGGTGATGCAGTAATCCAAGATCGACTAATGGATCGTATTGATAACGAACTCGCTAAGGCGGGTTCATAAATGGCTGATCTTCAACTTTCCAACCTTGTATCTGGCAAGCCAGTCCTACTCGAAAAGAATGGCGTATCAGTATGCGTTACTCGCGTAGGTGATGAAGTCTTTGCAATCAATGATGTTTGTTCACACTCTGATGCATCTCTCTCCGAAGGAGATGTCACTGATTTCAAAATTGAATGCTGGCTCCATGGAGCCGAATTTGATTTGAGAACTGGGGAAGCAATCACGTTGCCAGCCAATATGCCAGTTGCCGTTTATGCAGTAAAGGTTGACGGAGATTCCGTCACCATTGAAATTTAGAACCGATACGAGAGACGAGAGACGATGAGTACATTAGAAATCCGCGGTTTACAGGTAAGTGTCAATACAGATGCTGGCGCAGTTGAGATTCTCAAGGGCGTAGATCTAACAATCAAATCTGGCGAGACACATGCAATTATGGGACCAAATGGTTCAGGAAAATCAACTCTTGCTTATTCCATTGCAGGTCACCCAAAGTATTCGATTACAGGTGGCACAGTAACTCTCGACGGCGTAGATCTACTTGAGATGACCGTTGATGAGCGAGCAAAGGCTGGACTATTTTTAGCAATGCAATACCCAGTTGAGGTTCCAGGAGTTTCAGTATCGAACTTCTTGCGTACAGCCGTAACTGCACTTCGCGGTGAAGCACCTAAGTTGCGTACATGGACGGGTGAAGTAAAAGATGCAATGGAGGCCCTGAAAATGGATCCTGCATTTGCAACACGTAACGTCAATGAAGGTTTCTCTGGTGGAGAGAAGAAGCGCCACGAGATTATGCAATTGGAATTGCTCAAGCCAAAGATTGCAATCTTGGATGAAACAGATTCAGGACTCGACGTCGATGCACTCCGTATCGTTTCCGAAGGCGTAGTTCGCGCTAAAGAAGCAAATAATTTAGGAGTACTTCTTATTACTCACTACACACGCATATTGCGCTACATAAAACCAGATTTCGTTCATGTTTTTGCAAATGGCAAAATTGTCGAAGAAGGTGGCGCTGAACTTGCAGAGAAACTGGAAGCTAACGGGTATGCGGAGTATGTCGGTAGCTAACCCATGGTCATGAGTGAACTCGATGTTGCGAAAATCCGTAAAGATTTCCCAATCTTTACAAGGACTATTCGTGATGGAAAAAAGTTGGTCTATCTAGATTCTGGAGCCACAAGTCAAAAGCCGCAAGTGGTCATCGATGCTGAAGTAGATTTTTATTCCAAAAATAACGCAGCAGCTCATAGAGGCGCACATCAGCTTGCCGAAGAGGCAACAGAGGCTATGGAATCAGCACGTCAGATTGTTGCAGATTTTTTAGCGGCGGATGTAGATGAGATCGTTTTCACGAAGAGCGCAACTGAGAGTCTGAATTTACTTGCATATTCCTATACGTCACTTATAACAAAAGATGACAGCATTGTGGTAACCGAGATGGAACACCATGCGAACTTGATTCCTTGGCAACAATTAGCCGAGCGCACTGGTGCGACTCTGAAGTGGTTCGAAGTTGATTCCGAGGGGCGACTTGATCTTTCTTCGATTGATCAAGTGATTACTGAGGATACAAAAATTGTTGCCCTTACGCATCAATCAAACGTTCTTGGAACAATTAATCCATTGGAAGCAATTGTTGCTAGAGCCCATGAAGTTGGCGCTGTAGTAGTACTTGATGCATGTCAATCAGTTCCACACATGCCGATCAATGTTAGAGAACTTGATGTTGACTTCCTAACCTTCTCGGGACATAAGGCAGTCGGTCCAACAGGTGTTGGCGTCTTGTGGGGGAGAAGCGAGCTTCTAGAGATGTTGCCACCCTTCCTATTTGGTGGATCAATGATTGAGACAGTAACGATGACAAGTGCGACATGGGCGCCAGCACCACGTAAGTTTGAAGCAGGTGTTCCCAATATGGCCCAGATAGTTGGATTGGGAGCAGCGCTAAATTATTTATCAAAGATCGGAATGGAGAAGATTTTCCATCACGAAGTCGAACTAGGTGCATATCTCATTAAAAGATTGAGCACCATTGAAGGTCTGCGAATAATTGGTCCACAACATATGCAAGCACGCGGTGGAACAGTCTCTTTCACATTCGGTGATATCCACCCGCACGATCTTGGTCAGTATTTAGATGCGCAGGGAATTGCTGTTCGTACCGGACATCACTGTGCGTGGCCGCTGACTCGCAAGTTAGGAGTTCCGGCGACGACCCGTGCTTCTCTCTATTTCTACAACGATGAAAGCGATGTAGATGCACTAATTGATGGAATTATTGGAGCTAAGAAATATTTTGGACGCTCATAATGGAATTAGATGCGCTATATCAAGAAGTAATTTTGGATCACTATAAGCACCCTCAGCACAAAGGATTACTTTCTACATATGACGCACAAGTTCACCACGTAAATCCAAGTTGCGGTGATGAGATAACTCTTAACCTGGCTCTTGAAAATAACTCCATTTCCTCCATCTCGTGGGATGGGGTGGGTTGCTCCATCAGCCAAGCAAGCGTTTCAATTATGAGCGATTTAGTAATAGGCAAGAGCGTCGATGAGGCTCGAGTTGTTTTGGATAACTTTGTTGAGCTTATGCAGAGCAAGGGGATAAAAACTGGTGATCCCGCGATTCTCGAAGATGCTGTCTCATTAGCGGGAGTCTCAAAATTTCCAGCTCGTATTAAATGTGCACTTTTAGGCTGGATGGCTTACAAGGATGCAGTGCTTTCTGCATCAACCAAATAGAATATTTCTCTAACGGAGGTAATGATGAGTACGACTGTTGATGATATTACTGAGGCAATGAAGGATGTAGTTGACCCAGAACTTGGAATTAATGTTGTTGATCTAGGACTCATTTATGACGTCATGGTCGATGAAACAAATATTGCAATTCTCAATATGACTCTTACATCTGCAGCATGCCCGCTGCAAGATGTTATCGAAGATCAAACTCGACAAGCACTTGCCGGAATGACAACGGATGTGAAAATCAATTGGGTTTGGATGCCACCTTGGGGTCCAGATAAAATTTCCGATGATGGAAGAGAACAGCTGCGCGCTCTCGGATTTACGGTTTAGAAAATGTCGATGCATGCGGCTTGGATGACGCATCGCTCAATGACAGCAGATCCATCAGTCAAGGAACAAAAGCTCAAGCCTGGAACCGTAAAACGAATATTTTCTTTTGCGCAGCCTTATAAGCGCAGTATTATTTTATTTCTTATTACTGTCGTAATAGATGCAGTTCTAATTGTTGCAACGCCGCTGTTATTGCGAAGCCTGATAGACGATGGTGTGATTCCAAAGAATGCCCTATTAGTTACGCGCCTCGCCCTCATGGTTGGAGCTCTGGCTATTGCAGATGCGCTGATGAGCATGATTGGGCGTTGGTACTCATCTCAAATTGGTGAAGGTTTGATTTACGATCTTCGTACTTTGGTCTTTGCTCATGTTCAAAAGCAATCAATAGCCTTTTTTACTAGAACGCAGACTGGCGCACTCATCTCGCGAATCAATTCTGATGTCATTGGGGCCCAACAAGCATTCACCGCCTCTTTATCAGGGGTAGTTAGCAATGTTGTGAGCCTCGTTTTAGTGGGTACAACAATGTTGATCCTTTCGTGGCAAATAACAGTTGTCGCACTCATCCTTTTGCCAATGTTCCTTATTCCCACCAAGTGGGTCGGAAGAAAGTTGCAATCTTTGACACGAGAATCCTTCAATTTGAATGCTCAAATGTCGAGCACGATGACAGAGAGATTCAATGTTTCGGGAGCGATGCTCGTTACTCTCTATGGACAACCTTCGCAAGAGAAAGAATCTTTTCGCGCAAGAGCTCGCAAAGTTGCCGATATTGGAATCACAATGGCGCTCCTCAATCGTCTCTTCTTTATCGCCCTTACAAGCGTGGCAGCTATTGCAACCGCTATTGCGTATGGAATTGGCGGCCACTTGGCGATCTCAGGAACTGTCACTGTTGGAACGCTTCTAGCAATTACCGCCCTTTTGGCCCGTTTATATGGACCCCTAACGGCACTTTCTAATGTCCGCATAGATGTGATGACTGCACTAGTTTCATTTGAAAGAGTTTTCGAAGTCTTGGACTTACAACCGATGGTTAGTGATAAATCCAATGCAAGAGTGCTTGAAGCAAAGAATCCAACAATTGAATTTCGAGGCGTAGGTTTTCATTACCCTCGAGCAGAGGAAATATCACTTGCGTCACTCGAATCTGTAGCAAAAGCAGAAACAGTACAAAGTGGTGAAGTGCTAAAGAATCTCTCTTTCGTCGCACAATCTGGAACTCTGACCGCCCTTGTTGGACCATCAGGTGCTGGTAAGACAACTATTAGTGCACTACTTCCACGTCTCTATGATGTAACCGCAGGTTCCATTCTGATAGATGGCAATGATATTCGAGATCTAACGCTGGAATCTTTGCGCAATTCAATAGGTGTAGTTATGCAAGATGCGCATCTTTTTCACGAGACAATTGCCGAGAACCTTCGCTACGCAAAAAATGATGCGACTGCGCAAGAGATGCAAAGCGCATGTGAAGCAGCCCAAATATGGAAACTTATTTCATCCCTTCCAAATGGACTAGAAACAATGGTTGGTGAACGTGGTCATCGATTATCCGGTGGAGAAAAACAACGTTTGGCTATAGCTCGCCTTTTATTGAAATCGCCATCTGTTGTTATCTTGGATGAAGCAACGGCTCATCTAGATTCAGAGAATGAACAATTAGTACAAGAGGCACTCAAGGTCGCTCTCAAAGGCAGGACCAGCATCGTGATTGCGCATCGACTTAGCACTGTCAGAGATGCTGACCAGATTTTGGTTTTGGAAAAGGGTGCAATAGTTGAACGTGGTACTCATGAAGAGCTCGTTGCTTTAGGCGGGCTATATTCCGATCTCTATTCCAGACAAGATTTAGCGGGTACGACGAATCAGGATTCTTCCGTACACGACTAACCCACCGAAAAATAACCATTGCAGTGCGTATGCCATATGTGGACCATCGCTAAGTTCTGGAAGTTGTGCACTCACTTCAGGCATAAGTGCCGGAGTGGAGCCACTGAGAAGATCTATATAGAAATCCTCAGTATTCTCCCTAGATTGTGCATTTATCTCAGATGTAATTCCACTCTTGCCTCCACCAGGTAATGCAAAAAATGATCCTGATGGTAGAGATGTTCCTAATCGTAAACGTCCGATAATGCTCACGGGCTCAGTAGGTATAGGTGGAGTAATTGGAGCTGTGGTTGCATCAGCTCCAGCTTTTACCCAACCTCTATCTACCCAAAAAATTTTACCTTCTGCGTTTGTAAAGAGAGTCAAAACTTCATATCCATACTGGCCTTCAAAGTAACGGTTGCGAAGCAGAATTTGTTTCTCTGGAATAAAGCTTCCCGTAGTCCTAATTTGCCTCCATTCCAATTCCAATGGATTCTCAATCTCACGTGGCAAATCGATTGGCACCTGTGAGGATTGTTGAGCAATTAGTGTATTTCGCTCATGCCTATCAATTCCACGATGATATTGCCACTGTGCGGCCCATAGAGTAAAAATAATTAGAAAAATAGCAACGAGACTCTTGAGAATCGCAAGAGGTTCCCTCGTTTTTGTCATAGCGAGAGTTTAGTTTATGAAATTGATTTGGGTTTCTTCTTCAATACTGAAGTCCCGGTGCCGACAGTCTCGCGTCCAGCATTTGCAACGACAACGGCGATATATGGCAAAAATACAGCGCCAGCGAGTGCAAACCAGCGGAATGGACTTGGCAAAATAACTGTAAGAATGAAACAAAGAGTTCTAACCATCATGGAAATAAAATAGCGTTTTTGACGCGCTGCCTGATCTGCACCGAGTCCCTTGGGAACAGAAGTGATATCAAATATCTCATCTTCTTTAGCCATGATTGAAGCCTAAATGGTGTGACGACTTTATGCATCCGCTAGCGACTCGTGCCCATTCTTTCTTTACGCCTGAGTAGCCATTAGATTATGGGTATGAGCGATGAGCAACACTCAATAGCGTTAGTAACTGGTGGCAATAGAGGAATAGGTCTAGCAATCGCTCAGGCGCTACAAAAAAATGGTCATGACGTCGTTATCACCTATCGCTCTGGAACCCCACCTTCAGGTTTCAAAAGCGTAATCATGGATGTGACTTCGACCGAAAGTGTCGATGCTGGATTCGAAGATATTGAAAGCAAATGGGGAATCCCAGAAATTATCGTTGCAAATGCTGGCATTACAAAAGATGGTTTAGTTTTGAGAATGAGTGATGAGGATTTTGAAAGCGTCATTGATGCAAACCTCACTGGATCTTTTAGGGTTGCCCGTCGTGCAACAAAGGGTTTACTCAAACTCAAGCGTGGGCGACTTATCTTTATTGGATCAGTCGTCGGAGGAGTTGGTGCACCTGGTCAAGTTAATTACTCGTCGAGCAAGGCTGGTCTTCTTGGCATGGCTCGCTCTTTTGCTCGCGAATTAGGCAGCCGTGGGATTACTTCAAAT
>CAMBGL010000017.1 GCA_945866155.1 Bifidobacterium breve | reverse complement strand
TCGCGACCTTGCCCATTCACGCATCAAAGAGATGCTCGATGCCGGTAAGCCTTTGCCTCAATATCTCAAGGATTACGCCGTTTATTACGCAGGTCCTGCAAAGACTCCGCAAGGATATGCATCAGGTTCTTTTGGTCCAACAACGGCTGGTCGTATGGATTCTTACGTTGAACAATTCCAAAGTGCGGGCGGATCATTTGTCATGCTGGCAAAAGGAAATCGTTCAAAAGCAGTAACTGATTCGTGCAAAGCACATGGTGGATTTTATCTAGGATCTATCGGTGGACCAGCTGCCCGTCTTGCACAAGATTGCATCAAGAAAGTTGAAGTCTTGGATTTCGAAGATTTAGGAATGGAAGCAATCTGGAAAATTGATGTTGTGGATTTCCCAGCATTTATTGTTGTTGACGATAAAGGAAATGATTTCTTTGCTGAGACCAGCAAGCCGATGAGTATTGGATCTCGGCCAGCCTAATTTTTAGTAGTAACGACTGCGCTTGAATTTCGCCCATGCTTTACATGGAGTGTCATAGCGAATATCGATGTAGCGAAGTCCCCATCGAATCTGTGTTACTGGATTGGTGCGCCAATCACTGCCAATAACTTCCATCCTTATCGCTGGTAATGCTTGAGGAATTCCATGGGCACCAGATCGATAATTGTGAGCCTTGTAATTCCAGTGGCTCTCCTTCGTCCAAAGACGATTGAGGCAGGAATATTCTTTTTCTTCATAGCCATATTCATCGATAAGAATTGCCTTGGCAACTTTCTTGGCACCCCAAGGAGTTCTGGCCATTTCAACTTGCATGCTCATTGTTGAGACAAGTGCTAACTCGCTAGAAAAGAGTGACTTCTTAGAAGAAGCCTTCAAGCTAAATCCGCCATAAACCGCGTCGGTGCTCTCGGGTCTAATTGCTAATGCGCGCTCTTCAAGTTGGTCGGGCAGGGCAAGGTGAGTGGTCATTGGGAACTCAAGGCCGTAGGCACTTGGCTGCGCCACTGCCAAGAAAAGCATGGAGGCGATAACGGTCCATGGTGCGACGTACTTGTATTTGATCTTCTTCATCCCCTCCTCCTTTCCTCTCACCCACATAATTTCCCCATTGCACTAATGCCTCTTTTCCGGGTGGAGAGAGGCGCAGAGCACGGGGGAAGGTCTTTAGAGTGGCAAAACGGGGGCTCTCGGGCAAATCTAAATAGGCGCGAGTCACTTTTTTTATAGATTCACAGCAACTGTGGATAGGTAAAAGTGCAGGTGGGCACCTATGGAATGGAAAATGTCCGATTTGTCGCTGTGACATTTCTCTTTTTACTAAACGGGGCCTGGCCCCTCCAACATTTCGGTAACAAGGGCGGCAATCGGCGAGCGCTCACTTCGGGTCAAGGTGATGTGGGCAAAGAGTGGATGGCCTTTGAGGGTTTCGACAACGGCGACCACACCATCGTGGCGCCCGACTCGCAAGTTATCGCGTTGGGCAACATCGTGGGTCATGATGACGCGAGAGCCTTGGCCAATTCTGGAGAGCACAGTAAGTAAGACGCCGCGTTCTAGCGATTGGGCCTCATCAACAATGACATAAGAGTCGTGAAGTGATCGACCGCGGATATGAGTCAGAGGCAAAACTTCAATGAGGCCGCGGTCGATGATCTCATCAATAACAGCTTGGCTAACGAGTGCACCCAAAGTGTCAAAGACGGCTTGGGCCCATGGCGACATTTTTTCGCCTTCACTACCTGGCAGGTATCCGAGCTCTTGCCCGCCCACTGGATATAAAGGACGGAAGATCACAACTTTTTTATGGAGGCGTTTTTCCATCACCGCTTCGAGTCCGGCGCACAATGCGAGCGCACTCTTACCTGTTCCTGCCCGGCCACCGAGTGAGACGATGCCAATCTCGTTATCGAGTAAGAGGTCGAGTGCAATTCTCTGTTCCGCGCTACGACCATGAAGGCCAAAAGCACTGCGATCTCCGCGCACTAATTGCAATTGTTTATCGGTAGTAACGCGCGCTAAGGCACTTCCGCGCTCTGAGTGAAGAACAACTCCGGTATGAACAGGTTGCTCATGTGCACATTCATGATCGGCGCGATCACTTGAGTAGAGATCATCGATAGTTGCAGAGCCCACGTTTACTTCAACGATACCTGTCCACCCACTATTGGAGACAAGTTCGGCCAAGTACTCCTGTGCCTCAACTCCAACGGAGGATGCCTTGACTCGAAGTGGTAAATCTTTAGTAACGAGAACAACGTTTTTGCCATCGCCCATCAAATTTTTCGCAATAGCTAAAATGCGTGAATCATTTGTGCCATCGCGCAAGAAGCCATGGGGCAAGGTGCTCAAATCAGTGTGGTTGAGCTCTACTGAAAGCGTGCCACCTTCATCAGTAACTTTGAGTGGCTGATCTAGGCGGCCATGTGTAATTCGTAGATCATCGAGTGCTCGAAGGGCGGCGCGGGCAAAATAGCCAAGTTCTGGATGATCGCGTTTTGTCTCTAATTCACCAATAACGGCAATTGGAATTATTACTTCGTGCTCTGCAAATTTATAGAGCGCGCCAGGATCTGCGAGCAAAACGCTCGTGTCGAGAACAAAAGTCTTTCTATTTGAGTGAGCGTGAGAAGCCAAAGGCCTTTTCTCTCATTCCTCGACTATCGGTAATTAGATAGCGAATGTAATTGTTCTCGTTGGGAGGTGCTTCTTATAGGAAAAAGGTAGAACTACTAGGGCTTACACCCAACACGACACGCAGATTCAAAAATGAAATTCTAAGTAAACTCTTTAGTTTCCCAAGCGTCTTTGTCGCAAAGAATATGCGCGAAGGGCACGCAAAAAATCAACTCTTCTAAAGTCTGGCCAGTATGCCTCGCAGAAATAAAACTCAGATAAAGCGCTCTGCCACAATAAGAATCCACCAAGGCGTTGCTCCCCCGATGTGCGGATGAGGAGTTCAGGATCTGGTTGGCCGGCGGTATAGAGAAATTTCGATATCTCTTCCGTCGAGAGTTTTTCTTGTGCCTGACTAATAGATCTCCCTTGAGATTGCTCATCGGCTAAATAACTCTTGACCGCATCTACGATTTCTCGTCGGCCCCCGTAGCCAATTGCAACATTTACCTCAACTCCATCATTTCGAATCGGCTTGAGTTCTTGAAGTTTTGTAGACAACCATTCGGGTAGCAAATCAAGTGCACCAACTGCCTTGATATTCCAGCGCCCCGTTGCTGCTAATTCATCTACTGTCTGCCCGATTATTTCAAGGAGTGCATTGAGTTCTTCTGGAGAGCGCTTGAAATTATCGGTAGAGAGCAGCCATAAGGTAACTACGCGGACTTCGGCCTCATCGCACCATCCAAGAAATTCAATAATTTTATTTGCGCCAGCTTTATGACCGCGAGCGCTATTGCGAATTCCGAAATCAGTTGGGTCATCTTCATTGCGATTGGCTTTAGCCCAGCGCCTATTGCCATCAAGGATTACGCCAACGTGATGCGGTGTTTTTGTGAAATCAAGATCTCGAACTATGCGCCATTCATAAAATGGATAGAAGAGTGATTTTATGAATTTACGGATATGTACGAACAACGCGGCGCTCCGCAACAATAGATGCAATTGGCAATGTTCCGGCCAAAATTAGACCAAGCATCCTCATCAACGACCACTTGGCTTTGACGGCAAATTGGATAGCTGTGAGCACATAAACAGGGTAGAGATAGCCGTGAGCCATTGGAATCCACATGACATTGGAGAGTAAATCTGGGTTATCAAGAAGGTATTTCACCGGCAGGTAAACAAACCAAAGGAGTAAGGACATAACCCCGGCAATCAGTGCCATCACGCGAAAGCGCAAAATTTCGTTCTTCATGTTCTTACTCTACGTTGATATAGCGGAAGGTAAAGCACCACCGCTGCCATGAGCCACCAAATCACCACATACGAAAGATGTTGCCAATACAAACCTGGGATGCGCGCATTGACGGTGGGGGTAAATGGGATCCGTAGCCTATCAACTTGAGATGAGTTAGCCATTTCATCTAGGGCATTGATGAATCCATCGTAGAGATTCAAATCAGTTGTAGAAACTAAAACCGAACTATCCAATCGAGAGATAACCCCCGGGGCATTGATGGCGCGATCATCGAATTGCGCAGGGGTCAAAATTCCACTGACGCTAACTTTGGTTGACATTGCAATCTCGGGGTTCTTCAACCGATCTGACCAAAGACCGCGTAAAACCAATATCGCATCTGTTGGATTTACTTGGAGTAGCGCACCCTCCCAATCTGAAATGATTCCATTGGAATCTCTTTGATTAGGTACTTTGTAGTTAGCAACATAATTTCCTGTTGCTATCACATTTGTATTTAGACCTTTTTCTCCTAAGGATTCCAGAGGCTTTGCAACAGTTGATAGAGCAACAGGTGATACTAACTCCGGCTTACTTACAGTAAGTGAACTCTTGAGATCACGAGCTCTATCTAATTGCCACAAACCAAGGCTTACAAATATTGTTACAAGTGCAAGTAATGCAACAGTCTGAGCTAATAATTTAAAGAAACGATTAGTCGTTAGATTCATTCTCGCGCTCAGTCATACGGTTATAGCGCTTATAGAAACTGCGAAGCAGGAATACAACAGCAATACACAAGATGGCTACGGTGAGTGATCCAGCTGAGCCCATATCTACATCTTTTTGCATGACATAATCATGCCATGCAATCCGAGGCACCGTTTTCCTACAACGATCGCTATGGGGTGCGCCCGCCTAGTAAATGGCAGATTCCAGCAATCCTTTGTGCACTCCTTGGTATCTCCTGGTTAGTGTGGGCAGGTCTACATCATTCCAATCCGCCCTATCGAACTACATTGATTTCATTTTCAGTTACTAATGAAAAAGAAATATCGATTAGATATTCACTAGAGCGTCGCTCGATGAGTACTTCATATACATGCACATTGGTTGCTCGAGATATCGATAAGAATGTCATTGGCCAAATTGATGAAGTAATACCTGCAGGAAAATCTAAAATGGAGCTCACCACGCCCATTCCTACGCGTGGTCCCGCGGTAAATGCAGATGTAGTCCGATGTCGCGAAAGTGACTAATCAGGTACCTTTATCCCTTATGAGTTCACAGACATGGCTTACACAAGAAGCTGCTGATCGTTTACGCAGTGAGCTCGATCATTTAACAAATGAGGCGAGAGTCGATGTCGTGCGCAAAATTGAAGCAGCACGTGCCGAAGGTGATCTAAAAGAAAATGGCGGCTATCACGCAGCGCGCGAAGAGCAAGGCAAGATGGAAGCAAGAATCAAACAACTTATCCATATGCTCGATAACGCACACATCGGCACGCCACCAGCGAGTGCCGACGGTTTAGTTGGTGCGGGCATGATTGTTACAGCAGATATTGCTGGAGATGAATCTAAATTCTTACTTGGTTCGCGCGAAATTTCTAGTGGCGACCTCGATGTTTATAGTGAGAAGTCTCCATTAGGCGCTGCTGTGTTGGGCGCAAAGATTGGCGATACTGTTTCATTCAAAGCGCCTAGTGGTAAAGAAATCACAGTGCTAATCAAATCAGTGGCGAATTACTAGTACTACTTACTTGAGTTCTTATACTTTCGAACGCTAAGCGGTACAAATATCACCATAATTATAACCATGTAAATCAATGACATCACAAGTGGGTGCTCACTAGGAAATGATCCAGCGGTTGCACCAAATTGATTTTCTAATCCAAAGAGCTGGCGACATGCGGCCACCATGGTTGATACAGGATTCCATTCGGCGACATATTGCAATGGTCGCGGCATACCAGTTGTTGGTGCGAATGCATTAGAGAGAAAAGTCATTGGAAATGTGATTATGAAACTTACATTTTGAACAACACGTGCATCTCGTGCTGAGAGCCCAACAAAGATACCTGTCCATGAAAGTGCGTACCCAAAGAGAAGTAAGAATAGAAATCCGAGCATGACTTTTGGCAGGCCAGATGTTGGACGCCAGCCCACTACAAATCCTGCAATGCCCATCACGGCTAAGACCAGAATATTGAGTAATGAATCACCAAGGGTTCGACCAACAACGAGTGCGGAGCGAGAGATCGGAAGTGATCTAAAGCGATCAATTAATCCCTTACCCATATCTTCTGCAAGACCTGACGCTGTTGCAGCCAATGTAAATGCAACTGTTTGCACAAAGATGCCTGGCATCAAGAGTTGTACATAACCACCGGGTTGGTCGGTAGATATTGAGCCACCGAAGACATATCTAAAGAGAAGTACAAACATCACAGGCTGAATTGTTGAAAAAATAAGTACCTCTGGAACTCGAGCCAATTGAAGTATCTGGCGTTTAGTAATAATTAGCGCATCGGAGATTGCATTTTTCATTACTTTCTACCTTTCTTCCTGCCAGCTTCAGGCGCAGCAACAACTTCTTCGGCAACGTGGCCAGTTAGTGACATGAAAACATCGTCGAGTGAAGGGCGCTTCAAGCCAACATCTAATGGGTGAATTCCCGCGACATCTAACGCTCTCAATACTTCAATGAGGGCTGTTGCACCGGTGGAGACTGGTGCACTGATTTGGCGAAGCGCTTCATCTAGTGAGACTTTATCTCCACTCACCTTTGCAACAATTTCCATAGTTGTTTTGATGTGTGCACTCTCTACAACTACTTCTAAGCGCTCTCCACCCACTTGCTTCTTGAGTACATCAGATGTTCCTCGAGCAATAACTTTTCCATGATCAATTACTGCAATTTCATCGGCTAATTGGTCTGCCTCTTCGAGGTATTGAGTTGTGAGCAAAAGAGTTACACCATCTTTGACTAACTCTTCAATTACTCCCCACATCTCTTGGCGACCGCGTGGATCGAGCCCAGTTGTTGGTTCATCTAAGAAAAGAACTTTTGGCCTAACAATGAGGGATGCTGCTAAATCTAAACGTCTGCGCATTCCACCTGAGTAAGTCTTGATGGGACGACGTGCGCTATCAGTGAGTGAGAATCTTTCAAGTAATTCATTTGCACGATTGATTGATGCTTGTTTTCCTAAGTGATACAAACGGCCAAACATCACCAAGTTGTCCCAGCCTGTGAGAGTTTCATCAACAGCTGCATATTGACCAGATAAACCAATGATTTCGCGAACTTTCTCTGGATGCTTGATTACATCTATTCCACCTACAGTTGCATTTCCAGAATCTGGTGATAAAAGTGTTGCAAGAATTCTTACTGTTGTTGTTTTACCTGCGCCATTAGGGCCTAATACGCTTAGAACAGTGCCTTCTTCAACATCGAGAGAGAGATCATCTAGGGCTCTCACCTCGCCATTGCGATAGGTCTTGATGAGATGCTCCGCGATAACTGATTTCACAGAGTAAACTTACATCTATTGCATAACCTTCGCGAACATTTCGCGAGCCCATATTTGAAAGGCCACTATGTCGAATTCTGCCCCCGTTAAGGAACATAGCCACCGAGAGATAATAATCATCTTGAGCGGGCTGATGACAGGAATGCTTCTGGCAGCCCTAGATCAAACAATTGTTTCTACGGCGCTCAAAAGCATTGTGGAAGATTTTGATGGACTCAATCACTACACATGGGTAGTTACCGCGTACCTTTTAACTTCTACTGCTTCAACTCCACTCTATGGAAAAATCTCTGACATATACGGCCGACGTATTGTTTTTCAATTTGCAATCGTTACTTTCCTTATTGGTTCATTCCTTGCAGGTGCATCACAGAATATGAATGAACTCATTGCTACACGTGCACTGCAAGGTTTAGGTGCAGGCGGTTTGATGGCACTTACTTTCGTCATCATCGGAGATATTGTGCCTCCGCGCGAACGTGGTCGTTATCAAGGTTATTTCGGTGCAGTCTGGGGCCTCTCATCAGTTGCCGGTCCTCTTCTAGGTGGATTTTTCTCTGATCATGCAACTATTTTAGGAATCACTGGCTGGCGGTGGATTTTCTACATCAACTTGCCATTTGGTATCGCAGCACTTGCCATCACATCAGCCGTACTTCATATTCCAAAAGTAAAGCGTGATCACAGCATTGATTACTTGGGCGCTTTTCTTATGGTTACTGGAGTCTCTGCGATTCTTCTTGCTGTATCAATCTATGGCCCACAAGATGGCTGGACAAATAGTCGAACAATTACATATCTAGTTTCTGGAATAATTCTTACAATCGCATTTATCTCTTGGGAGAAAAAGGCTAAAGAACCAATTCTTCCTCTCTCACTCTTCAAAAATCATACATTCACGCTCACATCATTACTTGGTGCAGTCATCGGCGCGGGTATGTTTGGTGCAATTGTCATGTTGCCTCTCTACCTTCAAGTTGTAAAAGGCGATTCGGCTACAGAAGCAGGGTTGAAATTGATTCCACTGATGCTCGGAATTGTTTCAACATCAATTTTTAGTGGAAAACAAATTACAAAGCACGGTCATTACAAAAAATATCCAATAATTGGTACTGCGCTTATGACTGTAGGAATTCTTGCTATGGCGACGCTGAGCATGACCACTCCCTTCTGGTTGTTATCTATCTACTCAATCTTGGTAGGCGCAGGCCTTGGACTATCAATGCAGACAATTGTTATTGCGCTGCAAAACGCAGTTGATTTCAAGGATATGGGAGTCGCAACAAGTAGCAATACATTCTTCCGATCCCTTGGTAGCGTCTTCGGTACGGCAATATTTGGAACAATTCTTACAAATCGGGTTAGCCACTATTTACAGAGTGGTTTTGTAGATCTTGCGACAAAGAGCCCAGATGCAGTCACTGGCTTTGATCCAGCAAAATTGCAAGGACTAAGTAATAACACCGCAATTCTCAAGACTCTTCCACCTGCAATTCAAACTACTGCCTTAGAGGCATTCGTGAATTCATTCCATATTGTTTTCTATGCAGCCGCTCCCATTACTGCTCTTGGATTCTTGCTCGCACTCATGTTGCGCGAGACTCCACTGCGCACAAACAAGGATTATGCAGCCGCTCGTGAAGAAGCATCTGGTGAGGCAATCGGTTGATTCGATCCAAATTCACTTCACCTTTTGCTCAATTTTCTCGTGAAGTAAACATACTTATTGTTGCATCATTCTTTGTTGCATTAGGTTTTGGAATTGTTCTACCCGCAATCCCCGTCTTTGCACGCTCCTTTGGTGTAAACAATGCAGCTGTTGGCTTAATTGTCTCGGCCTTTGCCGTTGCTCGCTTTTCTTCTGGGCTCATCTCAGGAAAATTGGTAGATCACTTTGGTGAGCGCGTAATCTTCTCTAGCGGGGTTGCCATGGTTGCACTCTTTACATTGCTCGTTGGATTATCTAATAGCTATCAGCAACTACTTATTTTTCGCTCTGCCGGTGGCCTTGGCTCTTCAATGTTCTCTGTTGCAGCAGGCTCTGTCATCATGCGCTCTGTTAGTGACGAGCATCGGGGCCGAGCACAGTCCTTATATAACGGTGCTTTCTTAGTTGGTGGAATTACCGGCCCTGCAATTGGCGGACTACTCAGTCTTATTTCACTTCGCGCTCCATTTTTCGCATATTCATTCACATTAGCAATCTCAGGTCTTATTGCATTCTTTTTTCTTACCAGTGCCAATCTTGGAAAAAGAACAAAGGATTCAGGCGCGCTTGCTCACACAACAATTCGCCAAGCCTTAGCACTTCGACCATATCGATACGCACTCGTTATTGCTTTTCTATCTACCTGGGTTCTCTTTGGTCTTCGATCCTCTGTTTTACCAATCTTTGTTATAGAAGAATTGAATTCAACTACCGCCGTTGTCGGTTATGGATTTACTCTTTCAGCCATTTTTCAGGGATTTCTACTACTTCGAGCTGGAAAGATTTCAGATATAAAGGGTCGACGATTTGCAGCACTTGTTGGCACATCTATCGTGGCACTTGGCGTCTTAGTTATGGTCTTCACTATTCATCCCTGGATGTATTTACTATCTATGGTGATACTTGGAATCGGCGGAGCCTATCTTTCAACAGTTCCAGCAACTGTTGTTGGTGATGTTATTGGAGGCAAGGGTGGTCAAGTAATTGGCTTATTCCAAATGGCGGCGGATGCAGGGATGATGGTTGGCCCGATTGTTGTTGGCGCAATTTGCGATGCTTATTCCTATCGCACAGCATTTGCAGCCACTGGAGTTATTTTCCTTATTGCAGTTGTGCTCTCTTATAGATTGCCTGAAACAAGGAGTTCTTACTTACCCAAATAAAAAACCCGCCCCAGCCATTGGCCAGAGCGGGTTTCTTAGTAAGTAATTAGTCGTTGCTACGCAGAATTGATAGTAGACGTAGAACTTCTAGGTAGAGCCATACAACAGTGACCATGAGACCAAATGATGCTCTCCATGATTCTTGTTCTGGCGCTCCTGCAGCAATTCCTTTTTCGATTTGATCGAAATCTAGAACTAGGAAAAATGATGCTAGTCCAACACCTGCAACAGCAATCAATAGTCCTAAGCCACCAGCTGGAAAGCCAGTAAAGATTGTTACGACTGAAAGGATTAGGTACCCGATAAGTGAACCGAGCATCACACGTGTGAACTTTGGTGTTACACGAATTCTTCCGCTGCGATATGCAAAAAGCATTCCTGCAAATGCACATAGCGTTGCGATTACTGCTTGGCTAACAATTCCTGGGAAGGCATCGTTGTAAATATGGCTCAATGTGCCGAGTGCAACACCTTGAAATGCAGCGTATGCAATGACCAGTGCTGGACGAATTGTCTTGCTAAATGAGTTGACCATAGCGAGCACAAATCCGCCAAGTAGACCAACCATGAGCGCACCGCCACCAAAATTGAGTGTCCATGCACCAGCACCTGTTACAACAAGTACTGCAAATAAAATTCCAGTGCGAGTGACTACATCGTCGATAGTCATACGACCCATACGCAGCGATGATGCTGCTGGGGCGTTAAAGAGTTCTTCTAATTGTGAAGAATCTGCTTGAGTTGTTGAGCTTGGATCAAAAGCGGCATATCCGCGCTTACCGTTTCCGAAAGCACGTCCTAGGACCGGGTTCGAACTTTGCATTTCTCTCCTTTTATATCTCCGCTAGCACTTCTAGCGTTCTTAGTGAGAACAATAATAGGGCTCAGATTCTTCCCGTGCACGCCCTAGCGGCCCAGAATGGCCATAGCAGCGTTGTGCCCACCGATACCGCTGACGCCACCGCCCCGAAGCGCGCCTGCGCCACAGATAAAGATCTTGGCATCCCCCGTTTCGACTCCCCAGCGATTGGCTGAGGTGACTTGCGCATCATCGCTAAAAGGAAAGTGCAAGTCGGTATGGAAAATGTTTCCGCCAGGAAGTGCAACGTCTTTCTCTAAATCTTGAGGAGATTTTACTTCGACACAAAGTTCTCCATGAATGTCAACTGCTAAACAATCTTCAATTGGATCTACCAAATACTCATTGAGTTGTTTGAATATACGACGCAGCATCTCGGCCTTGACACCTTCGTTATTTTTTTCAAAAAGATCTGCAGGAGTATGGAGCGCAAAGAGTGTCAGCGTTTGATAACCCTGCTCTCTAAGAGATTGCCCAAGAATGCTCGGATCAGTAAGTGTGTGGCAATACATCTCCGCTGGAATAACTGTTGGAATCTTTCCAGCAGCAGCCTCCTGATAAGCAGTCTCACATTGCGCGTAACTCTCATCAATATGGAAAGTTCCAGCAAAGGCAGATACAGAATCGGCGCCACTTTTTAGCCTTGGTAATTTCTTGAGCAGCATATTTACTTTTAATTGTGAGCCTTTAACATACTGTGGCGCTGGAGTTCCAAGAATCTTTGCAAGTACCTGTGGCGCACAATTTGCAGCAATAAATTCTGAATGGAAAACCTCTCCATTTTCAATATGAATAGTCTTTCCCGTTGCATCGTTCGCAATCTTTACGACTTTGGCATCAGTTCTAATCTCAACACCTAATTCGGTAGCGCGCGCAGTTAGTTTCTTTACAAATGCACCCATTCCTCCTACAGGCACTTTCCACTCACCTGTTCCATTTCCAATCAGATGGTAGAGAAAACAAATATTTGCCATCATATGATTCGATGGAGTAAAGGTTCCGATGAGTCCATCTGTTAGAACAACGCCCTGCACTAAATCATCTGCAAAAGTGCTCTCAATTACTTCACTCAATGGTCTTTCCATAATTGCATCCCAGATATCAGACAAACCATTATCTAGAGCAATCTTCTTCATCTCTTCTTTAGTCAATAACGGTTTGAGTATTGTTGGAGCCATCACTTGAGCAAGTTCGTAGAGATCTGAATAGAAAGAATCCCAAGCCTTGTATTCGCCATCGCTACCTGTAAGGGCCACAAACGAATCTTTCGTCTCTGTATCTAGCTGGCGATTTACCATTAGCCCGACATCAACGCCATTACGTTTAGCAGGTGTAAAGGATGAAACTTTGCGACTTATTGTTTCGAAATCTATTGAGAGATCTTCAAGGATCTGATCGGGTAAGAGTGAGACCAAATATGAATATCGAGAGATTCGTACATCCATTCCATCAAAGGCTTCAATGCTTGCAGTAGCTCCACCTAGTTCGGTGTTAGCTTCGAGGATAATTACTTTCTTCTTTGCCATCGCTAAATAACATGCGGCTACAAGACCGTTATGGCCACCACCAATAATTACAACATCATATTTTTCGCTCATGGTAGAAAGAGTCTACGATAAAATTGAATAAATCTGATTCTCAAGAATTGAACTATTCTTTCTCGCGCGTAGGCTACGCATTCTAAGTCCACCCTTACGTATTCCAATCCCTCAGACCTATTTTTGACTGTACTGCTACCTTTGGCTATGGAGATAAATCTAATAAGATTAAATAGACGTTTAGGGCTATTTTTTTTCTTTGTAATATCTTTAGTTTTATCCAACGTTTCACATCTTTACGCCGCTGGATCATCAGAAGTAACTGAGGCTCAAGGAAAAATATGGGTATATGTCTCACAGGCAGGACTGGGGTCAGCATCCCCAATAAGTTTTCACACCACAAGCAAAACTTTTACCGCATCGGCTCCCCTGTGTTCAGAAAATTTGGGCTTTCCTTGCATTAATTCGCTAGATGTTCGCGAAATTGGAGGATTGAAATGGACAAAGATGACTGCAAAAGTAAAAACACCGGCAAAAAAGAATTGCACTTTTTGTACATATACCAACTGGAATTCTATTCCAGAGATTAATCTACCCGCAGGTGGAGAATCGTATAATTGGAGCGCTAAAGGTTTTATCGATGTAAGTTTACAGGCAACTACCAACGGTTATTTCGATGGTGATTCTAAAAACTTTGGTACCAATAATGCAATCACCTACAGGCCTAGTGGATTTGGAGTCGAAATCTCCCAACCCGGCACCATAAATGCGCCGTATTCTGAATTTCAAGTTCATATAAAACTTGGGAAATTCGTAAAGTCTTCCTCCGGTTGGTTTGTCGGTCGTCTCACCAAACCAACTATTGATCTAACGGGTGCGGGGGAACTCATTATTTCTGGTGGCGCAGTAATGGTTTATGCGGCAGGCACAGAAGTAGAGTACGCAAAAATGCCACCAGAATATGTGAGTGACCTTGTTAGCAATTGCATCCCACTCTCGTATTGCGGATTAACAAGCGACCCAAGAAGTTGGAATGATAAAACACCTTGGCAAAGTTTAGGTTATGGAATGAATAATGAATCTACCTTTAGAGTTTTCTCGCAGTGGGAGCCGTTATTTAGTGATAAAGCACAATTCTCTTCACTTCTTTGGTCGATGTCTAATATGCGTGACTGGACTAAACCGTCGGATAAGTTTGGGACATGTGCTGCGCCCGAGGGGTTTGTAGGTGTAGTAACTTCGAATGCAACAGTCTTCTCATTTGACCCACCTGCTACAACTGACAGTGGCCTCTCGTACACAGTGGGTGCAACACATTTAAAGCCCGATGGAACTCCAAATTTAGGCACTTATGGCATTTCGCTAAGAAAAGATCTCGCAAAGTGCATATGGGATAACAAGGTACTCCCGGAGAATTTGGGAGTAGAAATTACATACAAAGATGGAGTACCAAAAGTTGTTACGACAAACCTAACCTCTAGTGAGAATTTCTATAACTTCAATTCTTCTGGTTTTGGCTACTCAATGCCAACATTAGTCCTTAAAGAAATCCTGCCAATTGTGGCAAAAGAAGTGACACCTGTTCCTGAAAAGGTAGCCACTGCTTCGAAAATTAAACCGAAACTACTTTCGATAATTTGCATCAAAGGCAAATCTACGAAGGTAGTAAAAAGTGTTGCACCTAAATGTCCATCTGGTTATAAGAAAAAATAGTAAGTTGGGCAAATAGAAATTTTGGAGCATACCCAGTGGGGGTCAAACCCACACTGGGAGGATTTTGACTCTTCTGCCACTGCTATTGGACTACCCAGGCCATTTCCATCTATTACAGAAGATTTATATCCAGTCCGTAGCACTTCCATTATGTAATTAGTATCAAATAAGATTGCAGCACTATGAAAGCCTTTGTTGTAACGGCGCCAAAGACCTTTGAATTACAAGATGTAGCTCCGCCGATTGCTTCAGCAGGTGACGTAATAGTTAAAGTAAATCGCGTCGGTATATGTGGAACAGATGTAGAAATCTTCAATGGTTCGATGCCTTATCTCCATGATGGTCAAGCAAAGTATCCGATGCGCCTTGGCCACGAATGGACTGGGGCGGTTATCAGTGTGGGCGCAGGGGTAGATACCAAATTAATCGGTCGTCGCTTTATTGGTGATGTCATGCTCGGTTGTGGTAAATGCAAACGTTGTACAACTGGACGTCAACATACGTGTGCTACCCGCTTTGAAGTTGGAATTCGAAATGGTTGGAGCGGTGCACTCGCCGAACAGTTAGCAATTCCTGCTCGCTTTTTGCACGAGATCCCTGAATCTTTTGATGACACTATCGGCGCACTTGTTGAACCAGCAGCGAATGCCTGGCGGGTAGCTGATGCAGCTCAAGCGGGGCCGGGTAAGCAGATTTTAATTTGGGGTACTGGAACTATTGGCTTGTTGTGCGCCCAATTTTGCATTGCAATGGGCGCTACCGTTCACATGGTTGGAAAAGATCCTGTAACAATCAAGTTAGCAATTGAAGTTGGCGCCAAATCTGCTGGTGAAAACATGATGGAGGTCGATGGTGGCTATGACGTAGTCATTGATGCGACTTTTGATCGTGAAGTTCCAGCAAAGTTAGTTGATCTAGTCGAACCGGGCGGGCGAATTGTCTTGATCGGTCTTGATAATAATTCGGCACTTATTGATTCCCGAAAATTAGTTTTCAAAGATATAACAACGGTTGGAATTCTCTCTGGTTCACCCGGATTGCCGCATTCAATTGAATTTATTAAATCAGGTCGTGTTGATCCTCGAATTGTTGTTGGCGCGACAATTGGACTAGATGAAGTTGGCGATGTCTTCCTTGGCAAGCGGCCTAAAGGCGCAGGAGTTGGTCCAAAGATTTTAGTTAATCCTTCTACTCTTTAATTAGACTCTGCTAAATCGGCTTACATCCGTGCCTCGCGTGGTAACCCACACTGGCAGGTTTATTTCTTCTTGTATCCCTTAGGGCATTTTGGATTCACTGCACTGACTTTCTTTGTTGTTTTACCTTTAGCGCAGGTAATTGTCATTTTTTTAGCCTGAACTACTTTGTTAGCCTCAGCAGCTGGAACTACTTTGTTAGCCTCATCAACTGGATCCATCTTCTTAGCCTCAGCGGGAGGTTTAAAGCTAATCGCCAACTGTGGCATCGAATAGGTAAAGCCATAGGCGAGCAGATTGATCCAGTCATTTTTCGAATCATATTTAGCGGTTACCGTGGCTACTTTTTTGGTTCCATCTGGATAAGAAACTTCTACTTTGGCATAGCCGGCAGCAATAGCTGGATCGATTCCCCACCATTCGCGAGCGCGATTGCCTTTAACTTTTAACTCCA
>CAMBGL010000016.1 GCA_945866155.1 Bifidobacterium breve | reverse complement strand
ATGAACTTGCCTCTTTTGGAGTAGATAGAGAATTACTTGAAAGAAGAGTTCTGACTCCTGAAATTATTCAAGCTCTCAAGTTTCAAATCGCGCGCGTGCGACAACTTCAAAAGGAGGCAAATCCTGGCATACGAGAACTTGCGCCATCGAGTCGTCCTTGCATAGAAGCAGCGAGTGAGTTGTACTGCGGAATAGTTGATGAAGTTGAAAAGATTGATTATCAAATCTTCGATAAGAGAGCTAAGACTTCAATGGCAAGACGTGCGCGAGTTGCATCAAAAGCGTATGTGAAAGCGCTTCAAGCTCGCTGATTCTTCTTACCTATATATACCCAGAGCGATAACACACTCAGTAAGAGAGAAAAGCCAAAAAACAAATCTTCAACAGGTGCCGAGGCAATGCGAAGACCAATGATTGACTCTGGTTTGTACATAACAATATTGCGAGATGTGAGCCACCAATTGGTAATCAACTGAAAAGGCACAATGATGGCATACGAGGTCCAAAAAACTTTTCGTGTAAATAGATGAATTTTTGTGACTCGCAAGTCAAAAACGATTGAAAGAACAAATGAGAGAAGAGCAATCTGGGTATAAGTCATTTCTCATCCCCAACTACCCAATGTGTCTTCACTCTTCGCACTGCTTCAATAGTCATAATTCCTGCTATAGGGATGATGAAGAAAAAGAGAAACTCTTCAAGCGGGATATTGAATGGGCCAAAGATGCCGAGTATTTTCTTTGAATCAAAATACCAATGTCCGCTAGCGATGGCATAGGCATCCCAGCACAGAAATAGAAATGCTATTGGCGCAATACTCATAACGACTCTTTTGAAGCGTGCAAGTACGCGAACTCGCAAGGCAATCTCTAACCAAAAAGAGCCGCAGATTGTGAAGGCCAGCATGGCCATGTAACTCCACTTGAGCATAAATATATTCTTCCCTATTGAAGGCAGAACGCGCACTTTTTGAATTGATTCGATAGAGTTACAAATGCGGGAGCCCACAAGGCTGAGAGGGTCTGAGATTCAGATCGACCGCTTGACCCGTCCGGTAATGCGGATGCGGAAGGGATTAATTGATGTCAACCATTTTATTTACAGCTTGGGGATACCCAGTAAGCATTTTGGAATCAGTTGCAGCCTCGACTTCATTGATTGGAGTTTGGCTTGGGACTACACGAAAAAGAATCACCTGGCCTTGGTGGGCATTGAGTAGCGCTCTATACGGTCTCTTTTTTTATCAAGCAAATTTATTGGGAAGCGCCGCACTTCAAATTGTTTTTGTTATCGCGGCAGTACTCGGTTGGATAGGTTGGGAGCCAACGGGTGCTAAATCCGGAAGACTTTCTAATCGCCTTCGCATTTTTTGGATAGTCGGACTTATTCTGGGATGGGTAGCACTTGCACCATTGCTCTCACGTATTGGCGCGGCTGCGACATGGGTTGATTCGTTTCTATTCGTGGGTTCCTTTATCGCTCAAATATTGATGGTTTTACAAAAATATGAAAGCTGGCCACTATGGCTAGTAGTTGATGTAGTTGGAACAGCCCTTTATGCACAACAGGGTTACTGGTTTACATCCTTGCTCTATTTTATTTTCACAATTGTTGCAATAGTTGGATGGAAGAATTGGTATGAATCTCGTAGCAGCGCTCACTGATTTATGCACGAGTTCTCCCAAAGTGGGCAAGACTCACATCATCGCCATTGATGGCCCAGCTGGTGCTGGGAAAACGACTTTGGCAATGCAGATATCACAAGCGCTCAATTCAAGATTTTCCGTCGAAGTGGTGCATATGGATGATTTGTATAACGGATGGGATGGCGCACTCGGAGAGAATCTGACTGAGTTGCTTTCAAAAATTATTGAGGCACAAAGGAAATCGCAGAATTTTGCTCTTCCCCATTTTGATTGGAGTACAAGTAAGTATTCAAATCCCATCGATCTAAAGCCATCTCAAATCCTTATTCTTGAAGGCGTTGGTAGTGCTCGGGAAGTAGTTCGAAATAGTGCAACAACAACGATCTGGATAGAAGTTGACCGCACAATTGGAATCGAAAGAGTTATCGCCAGAGATGGTGAAGAAATTGAATCTAACATGAAGCAATGGATGATTGACCAAGAGATTTATTTCACTTCTGATAAAACACGAGAAAGTGCACAATTTGTACTGAGTACATAGCAATATTGGGCGCGCCCATCACCTACTCGAACGCCTTCTTCTCTAAAATCTCATATATGTCAGACCTCGCCGGCGAACTCATTGATGGGCGTTATCAGCTCATTCGCCAGATTGCTAACGGTGGCATGGCTGTTATCTATGAAGCACTTGATACTCGATTAGATCGCAAGGTTGCAGTCAAGATTATGCATCCACATCTCGCCCAGGATGAAGAATTTGTTGGACGTTTTATTCGAGAAGCAAAAGCAGCGGCGGCGCTATCTCATCCCAATATTGTTGCTGTGCAAGATCAAGGTTGGAATCAAAGTGGTGCCCCTGCAGTCTTCTTAGTTATGGAATTGATTGAGGGCCATACGCTTCGTGACTTTATCTTTGAACGTGGTCGATTTGATGTCAAAGATGCTCTCAACTATCTAACTCCAATTCTTAGTGCACTCGCCGCCGCTCACCGAATAGGAATTGTTCACCGCGATATAAAGCCTGAAAATATCTTGATTTCAAAAGAGGGCCGAGTAAAAATTGCAGATTTTGGATTAGCGCGTGGAGCTCTACTTGGTACCACGATGACTGCAGAATCCAGCATTATTTTAGGTAGCGTTTCATATCTCTCCCCCGAACAAGTACAGAGAGGTGTCGCAGATTCTCGAAGCGATGTCTATGCAACAGGAATCGTTGCATTTGAGATGCTTACTGGCGAAAAACCCTTCCCCGGCGAAACGCCAATTCAAATTGCATATATGCACGTCAACGAGAAAGTCCCGGCAGTAAGCACAAAACGAAAAGATGTACCGCCAGCACTAGATGCTCTTATTCTTCGCGCTACAAGTTCGAACCCAGATGACCGCCCACGCGATGCTGCTGAATTTCTCTCTGAATTACAAAAGATCTTGGGAGTGATCGATCCGGCGCGAAATCAAATGAGCCTAGAGCTCGATTTGCCCGTTCCGGTTACGAAAGAAAATAAGCGTGAAAAAAAGAAAGAACCAGTGAGAGAAGAATCAATTCCAAAGGAATCCACAGCAGCAATTCGCGCTAAGAAGAAAAAGACAAGTAGGCGTGTTCGCAGGAATCGTTGGATTGCATTTTTCCTTGCGGTAACAATGGGAGTTGGTGGTTGGTACGCACTCGTTGGTCCTGGTTCAAGAGTTGTAGTTCCATCTGTCATTGGTGGCACTCTCGATGATGCGACGAGCGCTTTCTCTACTCTAGGAATTACTGCTGAAGTAAGTCAGAATGTTTTTGATGAAGAAATTGGTAAGGGAAAGATTATTTCTTCCGACCCTGCAGGAGGTGGCCGAGTAGCTGCCGGGGGTTCGGTAAAACTAACTATTTCAAAGGGCCCAGAGAGATATAGGGTTCCAAATCTTCAGGGACTGACTGCCGAAGCTGCACAAAAGACAATCGAGAAATATCCACTTCGTTTTGGTGCACTTACAGAAAGTTTTAGTTCAACTATTCCTGCCGGGTTTGTAATTGCTGCATCTCCCGTAAGCGGTGAATCGGTAAAGAGAAGTACTGTAATTAACATTATTGTCAGTAAAGGAATTGAGAAAATTGCTCTATCTTCTTATTTAGGTAAGAGTGGCGAACAAGCACTCAATGAATTGACGGAAGCAGGATTTGATGTCAATTCAACGTATGAATTCAACGAGAGTGTTTTATCTGGTGGAGTAATTTCGCAGAGTCCACATGGCACTACACCTGCTAATAAAGGTGCAGAAATCACCATCATAATCTCCAAAGGTTCGCAATATGTCTATATTCCAAATATCTATTCGCTACCTGAATCAAAGGCAGTCAGGGCGCTCAAGGATCTAGAACTCAAAGTCACTGTGAAGAAAATGGGTAAAAAGAGTGTGAAGAGTGTTACAAATATTGCCCCTAAAGTTGGCACGAAGGTAAAACGTGGCAGCACGGTGGTCATCACAGTAGGGTAAGCAAATGTCTCCAGCAGCTAAAACAAAAACTCGTCTAGGCGCACACACTCCAACTTCTGGTGGAATGGTCAAACGCTCCCTTGGATATGCCCAAACTATTGGTGCTGATGCGATTCAAATTTTTGCCTCAAATCCTCGCGGTTGGGCGCAATCAACACCCAATCCAGAAGCTGATGAAGAGTTTCGCACAAAAGCTGCAGAGCTAGATATCTACACATACGTTCATGCATCTTTTCTTATAAATTTAGGATCACCTACTGAAAACACATATGTAAATTCACTCGCTTCAACTGCCTACTCTTTGAAACGTGGCGCAGAAGTTGGTGCTCGAGGTGTCGTTATCCATACCGGATCTGCAGTCAATGAAGACCATGTAGATAATGCTTGGAAACAGATTCACGAAGGAATGATGCCTGTACTCAATGCGCTAGGAGATGATGCGCCATTCTTATTACTTGAGCCAACTGCTGGTCAAGGTCAGTCTTTAGTAAAGAAATTGGATGACTTAGAGAACTATCTCAAAGCACTCGAATATCACCCAAAAGTTGGAATCTGTCTTGATACATGTCATGTTTTTGCTGCAGGCCATGACATTGCCAAAAAGGGCGGGATGACGCAAACAATCGATTTACTCATTGAAATTGCTGGGCTGGAGCGTTTCCAACTCATTCATGCAAATGATTCCATGGATGTGTGTGGCGCTCTCAAGGATCGCCATGCAAATATTGGTCAAGGAAAAATTGGCGTAGAGCCATTTAGAGAACTCCTTGCTCACCCAGCGGTGAAGAATGTTCCATTGATTCTTGAAACTCCTGGCATGGAACCTGCACATGGCCCTGAAATTGAATTACTAAAAGAATTACGAGATTCCAAATGAGCACAGCGAAACATGCCTACAAGCTAAAAATGGCTCCGTGGGCCTTGCTCACAGTCTCTATTGCTTGGGGCTTTTCATTTGTTGTGATGAAGGATGCTATCGAGCGACAGAGTGTAAATAACTTTCTATTTACACGTTTTGGCTTAGCAGTCATTGTTATGGTTGCAATCAAACCGAAGGTAATCCAGTTTTTTACCAAAGACCTTTTACTTCGCGGCGGAGCAGCTGGTCTATTCCTCGGTAGCGGCTACATTCTTCAAACTCTGGGACTTGCTCGTACAGGGGCTGCTATTACTGGTTTTGTAACTGGTCTATATATTGTTCTTACACCTTTGATTGCATCACTATTTTTTAGAGAACGCGTAACACGATTTACATGGATTTGTGTATTCATCGCAACTATTGGTCTTGGTCTTTTATCTATCCGTGGATGGTCTGTCGGATTTGGCGAATTACTCGTCCTCGGAAGTGCAATTACATTTGCTCTCCATATTGTTGCTTTGAGCCGATGGAGTAATGGTCGCGATACCTACGCAATGACGGTTGTGCAGCTGGCAATGTGCGCGATTGTTGCTGGTATTGGTTCTGCTTTTGAAGGCTATTCACTGCCTCCAGATAATGGCGTATGGGCAGTCGTAATTTTCACTGCTGTATTTGCTACTGCGATCGCATTTATCGTCCAGACATGGGCGCAGGCTCATATGAGCGCAACAAAAGTTGCTGTCATTCTCACGATGGAAGTTGTATTTGCTGCAATCTTTGCAGTTCTAGTTGGTGGAGAGAGCTTGAGTCTTCAAAACTCAATCGGTGGAATCATGGTCGTTGTTGCCATGTATTTGATTGTTATGCGTGAAGAGAAATAGGCTCATCACATGATTGATCTTCGCTCTGACACAGTTACCGTCCCAGACCAAGGAATGCGTGAAGCAATTGCTTCTGCCCCAGTAGGCGATGATGTCTATAGCGATGATCCAACTGCTAATTCACTCGAGGAACGTGTTGCTGCACTCTTTGGAAAAGAGGCTGGGCTATTTACGCCAACGGGCTCACTCGCAAATCAATTATCTATTCGCTCTTTAGTCTCCCCCGGCGAAGAATTAATCGCTGAGACAAATTCTCATATTGTTCGCGCAGAACTCGGCGCTGCCGCAGTATTTAGTGGAATCACAACTCGCACATGGCCAGCGCGTAACGGTTTGCTGAAGGCATCCGACGCACTTGAGATAGCCAGACCTGATTCAGGTCCTTATTTAGTTTCTACGACTGCAATCGCTGTCGAAAATACTCATAACTTTGGTGGCGGAACAGTTCAACCTATTGATCAAATAAAAGAACTGCATGCAGGGGCATCTAAGTTGGGAGTGCACTTACACCTAGATGGTGCACGCCTTTGGAATGCCCATGTTGCAAGTGGAGTCTCATTCCTTGAATATGGAAAATATTTCGAAACAATCAGCGTCTGTCTCTCTAAGGGCCTGGGGGCTCCAGTTGGTTCGGTCATGCTTTCAACAAAAGAGCGCATTACAAAATCACGTGTATGGCGAAAGCGCTATGGCGCAGGTATGCGCCAAATTGGAATTCTCGCAGCAGCTGGTCATTACGCACTAGATAACAACATAGATCGCTTAGCGCAGGATCATAGCCGAGCAAAAAAATTAGCTCTTGCACTCTCTGGTGTTGATTCAACACTTATTGATCCTTCAACTGTAGAAACAAATATCGTGGGACTAGATCTTTCTTCTCTACCAATCTCAGCTTCCGAACTTGCAACGCGATGCAAGGCTCAAGGGTTACTAATTAGCGCACTTGGACCAAAATATGCACGCTTAGTAACTCATATGAATTTTGATGATGCGCAATGCGATGAAGCAATTGAAATCCTAAAGAAAGCCCTCGTGGCTTAGTAGCCATTCTTTCTTATCTAATCCATAGGCATAATTTCCAAGAGCTCCACCAGTTTTCACAATTCGATGGCATGGAACTACTAACATAATCGCATTCTTTGCGCATGCACTTCCTGCGGCGCGCACCGCATCAGGACTTCCAGCGCGAGATGCAAGGTCTGCATAGGAGATAACTTTTCCAGCGCTGACTTTGCGCATTGCCTTCCAGGCAGCTTGTGAAAAATGAGCTCCAGGCTGGCGAACTTTGATTGCATTAATTGCAGAGATATCTCCATCAAAATAATCATTGAGTAATTCACTTATTTTAGGAATTGCCTTCACACTCTTCATCTCACGAAGTTGATCATCTGAATCAAGTGAAGCTTTCAGTGCTGTGATATTTGAAAGATTTATACCTAAAACAATATCTTCATCAGCAATAATATTGAGAGTTCCAATTGGCGTCTTGTGAGATGTCAGAAGGAGTGTCACAAAGACAAAATTAGCGGTCGCGAAGCATCTCCGCAACCAAAAATGCGAGCTCTAGCGATTGGGCATGATTGAGTCGTGGGTCGCACGCGGTCTCATAGCGTGTCGATAGATCCTCATGTGAAATCTGTTCTCCACCACCAACACATTCAGTGACATCGTCGCCGGTGAGTTCAATATGAATTCCGCCTGGATGAGTACCGAGTGCTTTGTGAACTTCAAAGAAGCCCTTTACTTCATCCATAACATCATCAAAACTACGTGTCTTATAACCTGTTGGGGCTTCATAGGTATTGCCATGCATTGGATCGCATACCCACAAAACCTGCGCGCCAGATTTTGTAACACCTTCAACAAGAGCAGGTAGTACTTCGCGAATCTTGCCCGCACCCATACGAGTAATCAAAGTGATTCGACCTGGTTCGCGATTAGGATCAAGTTTTTCAATGAGAGCAAGTGCATCTGCAACGCTTGATTTAGGTCCAAGCTTTATTCCAATTGGATTTCTTACCTTTGATGCAAAATCAACATGTGCGCCATCGAGTTGACGAGTGCGCTCACCAATCCAAATGAAGTGGCCAGATACGTCATATGGATCACCAGTTCGTGAATCGATACGAGTCAGCGCCTTCTCGTATTCAAGGATGAGTGCTTCATGACTTGAATAGAAATCAACAGTCTTGAAAGCCTCAGGATCAACTCCTGCAGATTTCATGAAAGAGAGTGCGCGTCCAATCTCATTCGCCATCTTTTCATAGCGTTCGCCAACGGATGAATCACGGATAAATCCCTTATTCCATTCGTGTACCTGACGAAGATCAGCGAAACCACCTTGCGTAAATGCGCGCACAAGATTGAGCGTTGAGGCCGATGTGTTGTAGACGCGTACTAAACGGTTTGGATCCGGGGTACGAGACTTCTCAGTAAATTCGAGATCATTGACCGCATCTCCGCGATATGCAGGAAGTGTTACATCTCCACGAGTTTCCATATCGTTAGAACGAGGTTTGGCGAACTGACCGGCCATACGGCCAACTTTTACTACCGGCAGGCTTGAGTGATACTGCAAAACTGCAGCCATTTGAAGAATAGTCTTGATGCGATTGCGAATTGAATCTGCAGTTGCGCCACTAAAAGTTTCTGCGCAATCTCCACCTTGTAACCAGAATGCACGACCTGCTGCTGCTTCTGCAATCTGTGCTTTTAGATTGTCACATTCACCAGCAAAGACAAGTGGTGGAAAAGATTTGAGTTCTGCGACGGCACTTTTGATTGCTGCACCTTCAGGACCTCCTGGCCATTGCGGTTGCTGGGCAGCGACAAGGCCAGGAGTGAAGAGATTATCTAAAGTGCTCATAGGGATAAGAATAGAAGATTCATTGGCAATCGCGGGGTGCGATTATCCAAAGAAAATCTCTGACTCTTTATACATCTCAACTGGAACTGTCTTTAGCTTCTCAGTAGCCGATGCCAATGGGACGCGGGCAATAGTGGTGCCATGCAGTGCAACCATCTTGCCAAAGTCGCCTTCGTGAACTGCTGTAATTGCATGAAGACCAAAGCGAGTAGCAAGGACTCGGTCAAATGCTGATGGTGTTCCACCGCGTTGGATATGTCCAAGTACTGATGTGCGAGCTTCTTTGCCAGTCTTTGCTTCAATTTGGGCTGAAAGCCATTCGCCAATTCCAGATAGTTTTACGTGACCGAATGCATCAAGTGTCTGATCTTTGGTCTGCATATCGCCATCTTGTGGAATAGCACCTTCAGCAATAACGATGATTGGTGCAAAGCCGCTCTTGAATCGTGATTCGACCCATTCGCATACTTTATCGACTGAGAATTTTACTTCTGGAATCAAAATACATGCGGCTCCTCCGGCAATTCCAGAGTGCAATGCAATCCAACCTGCGTGGCGACCCATAACTTCAACTACGAGCGCGCGGTGGTGAGATTCTGCAGTTGTATGAAGGCGATCAATTGCCTCCATGGCAATATTTACTGAAGTATCAAAACCGAATGTGTAATCAGTATTGTTGAGATCGTTATCGATTGTCTTTGGAACACCAATGACTTTTACTCCGAGTGCATCAAGCTTTGTTGCAACACCAAGAGTATCTTCGCCACCGATAGCAATGAGAGCGTCTATTCCAGCCTTAGCAAGATTTTCTTTAATCTTTTCTACGCCATTTTCAATCTTGAAGGGATTAGTGCGTGATGAACCAAGAATCGTTCCGCCACGGGGCAAAATTCCACGAGTTGTCGCAAGAGTAAGTTCCATTGTGAGTCCCTCAAGTGGACCCTTCCAACCATCTCTAAAGCCAACAAATTCATAACCGTATTCTTTTACGCCCTTGCGGACTACTGCACGAATTACGGCATTAAGACCTGGGCAATCTCCGCCACCTGTGAGGACACCAATACGCATCTTTATAACTCCAAAATATCTAGATTCTTATCTAGATTCGATGAATAAGTGAGGAAATATATCGCGCTCACTTGTGGTCAACGTTGACGGGGACAGTCTAGCCTTGCCCTATGGCTAAGGAACAATTAATCGCAGGCGTAGATTCATCAACCCAATCGGTCAAGGTTGTCATTCGTGATGCAATCACTGGCGAACTCAAACGGGAAGGGCGGGCATCTCACCCCGATGGTACTGAGGTAGATCCCACCGCATGGAAAGTCGCACTCGATGCCGCAATAGTTGAAGCAGGTGGATTAAGCGATGTTGAGGCAATCTCAATTGGTGGCCAGCAACATGGAATGGTTGCACTCGATAGTGATGGCGAAATAATTCGTAAAGCACTTTTATGGAATGACACACGCTCTGCATCTGCTGCCGATGATTTGAATAAAGAACTTGGCGGCAATGCAGAAACTGCTCGCAAAGTCGGCTCAGTTTTAGTTGCATCATTTACAGCAACAAAACTTCGTTGGATGGCGGATAACGAAAGTGCTAATGCTGCAAAGGTTGCTGCAGTTGCGCTTCCCCACGACTGGCTGTCTTGGCAGTTACAAGGAGCAAAAGATTTTTCAACTCTCTTTACAGATAGAAGTGACGCTTCGGGTACTGGGTATTTTGATCCCGCAACATCGCATTACCGCGAAGATATTGTGAAGTTAGCTCTTCGCCATGATTCCGATGTTTATCTCCCGAAGATAATTGCTCCATCATCATTTGGTGGCGAGACATCTGGTGGAATTCCAATCGCGCCAGGTGCTGGCGATAATGCAGGCGCAGCACTTGGTCTACAAGCGGAGCCTGGAGATGTTGTTGTATCCCTTGGAACAAGTGGGACTGCATTTGCTGTCTCTGAGACTCCAACGCATGATGCAAGTGGAGCAGTGGCTGGATTTGCCGATGCGACAGGGCGTTTCTTGCCACTTGTATGCACTCTCAACGCTGCTCGAATATTTGATGCTGCAGCTGCAATCCTTGGAAAGAGTCACGATGAAGTTGGCCAGTTAGCACTCGCTGGTGAACCTGGTGCACATGGACTAACACTTTTGCCTTATTTTGAAGGTGAACGCACACCTAATCGCCCACATGCAACAGGTGTATTTGATGGAATGAATATTTCAAATTCAAATCAAAGCGATATCGCTCGAGCAATGATTGAAGGAATGCTTGCAGGACTCGCTGATGCAGTTGATGCACTCGTTGCACTTGGTGTGAATGTAAATCGAATTCTTCTTATCGGCGGCGCTGCAAAGAATCCTGCAATTGCACCTATTGCAAGCGCACTCTTCGGTCGAGAAGTATTACTTCCACCACCTGGTGAATATGTTGCTAATGGTGCAGCAAAACAAGCTGCGTGGGCGCTACTTGGTGGAGCAACTGCTCCAACATGGGATCTCGGTGAGATTTCACGTCACACTGCAAAACCAACACCACATGTGATGGAAAAGTATCGAAGCCTCAAAGCACGTACGGAGAATTGGTAATCCATATCTTTTCAGGTACATTCGCATAACAATGACGCGTCGTAACTGGATTCTTTTCGCACTCACAGGTTTCTTATGGGGAATCCCGTACCTCTTTATCAAAGTTGCAGTACGCGACTACTCTCCGGCTCTTGTTGTCTGCGGTCGCACACTCATTGGGGCAGCCATTCTCATTCCTATTGCCATGAAAATGGGCTCCCTGCGTTCGGCTCTCAAGGGAATTCGCTATGTCATCCCATACGCATTCGCCGAAATGGTTGGTCCATGGATTCTCATCACTACTGCAGAAACAAGAATTAGTTCTGGTCTTGCAGGACTTCTAGTTGCAACCGTACCAATTTGGTCAACAATTCTTACATCTCTACACGGCGATAGAAGCGTATGGAAACCTCGCCGTTTATTCGGAATCGGTATCGGATTCATAGGGGTTATTGCCCTAGTTGGAATTGAAAGCATTACGGGAACAAGTGATCCATTAGCAATTGGTGCAGTGATTCTCGCTTCAATCCTCTATGCATTTGCCACTATTCGTGTGACTAGCGCACTTCCAGGAGTTTCGGGCATCGCAATCAATGGCGTTGCAATGCTCATTACTGGAATTTTCTATTTGCCTCTGGCAATAATCCAGTGGCCAACCGAAACTCCATCTGCAGCATCTACTTATTCCCTTATTTCTCTAGGCGTATTTTCAACTGCCATGGCCTTTGCACTCTTCTTTATAGTTATGGATGAGATCGGACCCGCTCGAGCATCCCTTGTTACTTACATGAACACCGCTGTTGCCGTTATTTTGGGAGTAATTATTTTATCTGAGCCACTCACCCTTGGAATTATCGTTGGACTTCCACTTGTTCTAATCGGTTCTTACTTTGCAAGCCGTAAGGAAAAGGTTTAGTTCTTCTCTCCAAAGCCAAGTTTTTCTAGAAGTTTTGGATCTCTCTGCCATTCTTTAGAAACCTTAATGTGGAGTCCGAGGAATATTCGAGCTGCTAACTCACGTTCAATATCGGCGCGTGCACGAATACCAATATCTTTGAGGCGCTCACCTTGATGCCCTAAAAGAATCGCTCTTTGTGAATCGCGCTCCACGTGGATCGTTGCATGAATATCAAAGAATGGGCGTGAACCTTTTTCTTCACGCTCTGAAATCTCATCAATGGTGACCATAATCGAATGCGGTAATTCTTCACGGGCATCACGCAGTGCAGCTTCGCGAATAAGTTCGCAAATAAGCTGTTCGCTACCTTGATCACTTGTCATTCCTGCTGGGTAATACTCAGGTCCTTGTGGAAGATTTTTTCCAATAAGTTCGCTCAGTAGATCTATCTGTTCGTGAATCGCAGCAGATACAGGAATGATTTCATCCCAAGTGAAGCCTTTGGCTAAATCCATGATGCCCGCTAGGCGAAGTGCTAATTTTTCTTTTGAAAGCAGATCTGTCTTTGTAATAACTGCGAATTTCTTAGCCTTGGGATGCTTAGCAATTTCTGCTGCAAGGAAAACATCACCTGCTCCTGATGTTTCATCGGCAGGAATGCACATGAGCACTAAATCAACTGAATCCATACTCTCGCCAACAACTGCGTTGAGACGATGGCCTAGGAGAGTCTTTGGCTTATGAATTCCGGGTGTATCTACAAGTACTGCTTGAAACTCTGGACGGTGAACTATTCCCCGGATTGCATTACGAGTTGTGTTGGGATGATGCGAAGTTATTGCGATCTTGCTTCCAACGAGAGCGTTGATAAGTGTGGATTTTCCAACGTTTGGGCGGCCAACAATGGCTACAAAGCCCGAACGGAAATCACTCA
This sequence comes from Bifidobacterium breve, assembly GCA_945866155.1. Taxonomy (GTDB): domain Bacteria; phylum Actinomycetota; class Actinomycetes; order Nanopelagicales; family Nanopelagicaceae; genus Planktophila. Next base: position 2,906 of record CAMBGL010000016.1, on the reverse strand, counting down.
TGGGCTTATTCTCTCATTGAAAGCTGGAGACAAACTCCATTGCATCAGGTACCGATGTGACAATCTCTGCTGCTCGCTCTCCAATGAGACGATGGCAACCTTCACTTGTTGGCGAATTTATTGGCCCTGGAATTGCCATTACTGGTCTCATCAACTCTGCTGCATCACGGGCAGTGCGAAGAGATCCACTCCTAAATGCTGCTTCAACAACAAGTGTTGCCTTAGAAAGAGCTGCAATGAGTCGATTCCGTGTTAGAAAGCGTGCAGGAATGGCATGCACTCCTGGCATCACTTCACTAATGATTGCTCCGTTTTCCAATATTTGCTCAAAGAGTCGCGCATTGCCAGCGGGATAGTTGATATCTAGGCCGGTTGCTACAACAGCGATAGTTATTCCCTCTGCGATGACTGCGCCTTTATGTGCATGTGTATCAATTCCATATGCACCGCCACTCACCACTGCCCATTCGCGATCTACGAATCCTGCAGCGAAATCACTGGCTATTCGCATTCCATATGGAGTTGGATTTCTCGTTCCAACAATGGCAAGGGATGAATGAGACAAAATATCAGAATTGCCTTTTACAGTGAGAGCGATTGGAGGAGCGGCTAAATCATCTAGTCGTTGGGGCCAACAATTATCTTCTGGAGTAAGGAATTGAAGATGTGCTTTTGCAATCTTTTCAAGGATTTGCTCGGCATTCGCACTTTGGATTCTTTCTACTATTTTTGCGAGTTTTACCAAATCATAACTTCCCGCAATAACACCTTCATAGACAGCCTGTGCGCTTGTATTGCGGATTTCCCCAGCCCAAAAATTTGAGCCACCCTCGATACAGGAAAAAAGAATTGCTCGTGCTTCACGCTCATTCAATTTCTATTACCTGCCATTCTTTATCAACCTAGATAAGAAGTACAGAATAAGGATTATTCAAATTTTGATTGAATATAGAGATAATTGTGTGGGTATTAGCCTTTGTTGATAAGGGCTGCAATATTTGCAAAAGAGCGGCGATGCTCAATTATTGGACCGTGTTCATTCAGTGCCTTCGTATGCGCTGCAGTGATATACCCCTTATGACCAGCAAGGCCGTATAGCGGAAATTCTTTATCCATCTCGCGCATGATTCGATCTCTTGTAACTTTGGCAATAATTGATGCCGCGCTAATTGTTACTACAACCTGATCACCCTTCCAAACGGCCAAGTTAGGTATTCCAAGCCCTTCAATGGCGTAGCCATCTGTTAGTACATAAGCAGGTACGAGATCTAGGCCCTGTACCGCCCTGCGCATTCCATCGAGGTTTGCTGCATGAACGCCGCGTGCATCTACTTCTTTAGCAGGAACAATAATCACACTAACTGATTCGGCAATTCCCATTATCAATTCATAAACAGCATCGCGTTTATTTTCAGGAATCTCTTTTGAATCACGTACCGGTGCTAACTCGGCAGCAAAGGGATCTTTCAAAATCACACTTGCAATGACAAGTGGGCCAGCGCAAGCACCACGTCCTGCTTCATCAACTCCTGCAATAGGTGAAATACCTGCATCAATGAGAAGTTGTTCAATAACTTTCATGACAGATTACTTGAGAGAGTTGAAACCGCTAATAATTTTCAAATTTTTGAATGGCCAAATTACTGCAACGACGCGGCCCGTAAGTCGATTCAGAGGAACCATGCCTTTATTGATGTCGTCTTGGTGATAGCGAGAATCGGCGCTTGCGCCACGATGATCACCCATTACCCAGATCTTGCCTACGGGAACCGTGACATCGAAATTCATATCACTGGGATCATTTCCTTCAAAGATGTATGGCTCAATTGATTCTTTGCCATTGACTGTCAGTTTCTTGCTTTTGCTGCAGCAAATAACTCTGTCTCCCCCGATACCAACAACACGCTTTACAAGATATTGCTTTGCTGGGTTAGGCAATATGCCAAGAGCTACTAGCCCTTCACGTAATTTCTCAACAATAAATGGTGACTCAGATGCAAATGGCTCTGATAACCAATTTGCGGGGTCACGAAAAACGACAATATCTCCGCGATGGATAGATCGTGAAATAAAAGGAATCTTATTGACGGCTACACGATCTTTGATTTGTAGAGTATTTTCCATGGAACCTGAAGGAATATAGAAAAATTGGACCAAGAAAGTCTTAATAAGTAACGAAACTATTAATGCGACAACTACAAGTATTGGGAACTCCTTGAGGAGTGAACCCTTGCGACGCATTGTTCGAGTTATTCGGCTGCTGGTTTTTCTTCAGCTACTGGAGCATCTTCAGCTACTACCTCAGCAACTGGTGCTTCTTCAGTAACGGCTTCAACAACTGGAGCCTCGACAACTGCTTCAATAACTTCTTCAACAACTACAGCCACTGCTGCAACGATTGGTTCTGGAGTTGAAAGAATTCCATCGCCGTAACCTTCAACGCCATCGCGCTTTTCACGAATCTTTGCAGCCTTACCGCGAAGATCGCGTAGGTAATAAAGCTTGGCACGACGTACTTCGCCTTTCTTTACTAATTCAATTTTTTCAATAACTGGTGTGTGAACTGGGAAAGTACGCTCTACTCCAACACCGTATGAAACTTTACGGATTGTAAATGTCTCGCGAACTCCATCACCTTGGCGACGAATAACGATTCCTTGGAAGACCTGAAGACGGCTCTTGCTGCCTTCAATAACGCGAACATGAATCTTGAGCTCATCTCCTGCGCGAAATTGTGGAATGTCTTTGCGCAGTGAAGCTGCATCTACGGCATCAAGAATGTTCATTGTCGTCCTCTAATCGATACTTACTTAGGTTCAAAGCCCGGACTCGGTGGAGCCGTGCAGACTGCGTATCTTGCCACAGGAAGGGCTCTGAGCGTAAATCGGCTAAATCGCGAGCGTAGC
>CAMBGL010000015.1 GCA_945866155.1 Bifidobacterium breve | reverse complement strand
TGCGGTTGACCTGGTTGTCCGGGTTGCATTGGCTGCATTTGATATCCAGTAGGACATTGCACGGGAGATTTTCCTGTAACTTGTTTTGAATCACTTCCCTTTGTGCAAGTAATTGTTATATCGGCATTAGGGTCAATAGGTTGCCCGGGTTGTGGTTGATTAGGTTGCCCGGGTTGTGGTTGATTAGGTTGCCCGGGTTGCATAGGTTTCATTTGATAACCATTCGGACACTGAACAGGTGACTTTCCTGTAACTTGTTTTGATTCGCTTCCCTTAATGCATGTAATTGTTATGTCACCATTAGGGTCATTTGGTTGCCCGGGTTGTGGTTGGTTTGGTTGCTCGGGTTGTGGTTGGTTTTTCGCTTGATCAACTGGTTGTTGAACAGCAGGAGCCTGCGCAGTTGGTTTCGTAACACTCATTTTATAACCCGTTGGACAGACGGGTTTAGTTCCAGTGACTATCTTTTTTGTTGTTCCCTTTGTGCAAGTAATAGTTACTTGTGGGGCCGCCTGTCCTGGAGCTGCTTGAATTTTGTAACCAGTTGGACAGACGGGTTTTGTTCCAGTGACTGTTTTCTTAGTTGTTCCCTTTATACATGTAATTGTCGCTTGCCCAGAGGTGGGTGCTGCAACTTTGCCTGGTGAAGATTTATTTGGTGGACTTGCTGGCAAAGTACTTGTGCCGGCACCTGCCGATTTTGTCCAACCTTCAAGTTTTACTTTCACAGTTGGTGGAGTGCTCTCAAATACAAAATTATCTGCGTGGAGATTAACCCAATCTTTGAATTGCCCTAAGACCACAGAAGCTGTCTTCTTTTCACCGCTCCCGTCATATGTAATTTCAATCTTCGCGTAAGCAGGAAGCTTTGTCATGCCATAAACACATTTGATTAAATCAGCACGCATTGTGAATGCATAACGGCCAACATTTTCAGTTTTACCATCAGATTTATATACAGGAGCTGCAATTTTGTATCCAAGAGCGCCCTCATTGCTATCCCACTGAGGCGATCCTGGCTCATAGACAGAGGCGTTACTTGTGACTATGCCTTGGACTCCTTCAAATTTTGCACAGTTGGAAGCAAATGTTTGCGCACCACTTGAAGTCGTATTGAGGCGCCACGCTAATGTATTTGTAAGCGCTGCATTACTAAATTGTGATGATAAAGAGGTGTAGTACCTAACAGCATTTTGATCATCTGGATCAGTTCCAGCGATATCTAGATTCTTACTCCCGGGCGCTGCAGTCGAACCTTTTCTAGAATCGTTGAGATATTGAGCTACTGCACCGGTATTTGCTAACCATTTTCCCGTCATGATCTCTTCTAGTGGATCGGCTTCCACGATGAGCTCGGAATAGTTATCGTCATAATTTTCTGTATATGCAGATGGTTTATCAAGGCGCCCGTTGAGCCAGCCCGTAATTACTTTTGGAATTCTAATATCGAGTGCGAATCGAAGATTAGGAGCAAATGCGATGCGTTGGTAGCAAACTCCCGTATCTACCGCTAAGCACGCGGTCTCTGAACCACCATCAACATATGCAGAATTTTCAAATTTCTTCACGGGATAGATTGAAAGTCTCAAACTTTTTTCTGAAGCATCCCATGTCGATGTGCCAGCGGGGCGATTGAAAAGCGCACTTACTAATCCAAGAATTAGATAATCAGTACTCTTGCCGCCATCAGTAATTCTCCACAACCATGGCCCATCGGCCCCAGGATACCCAGTGTTTGTTTTTGCATTGAAAGTTGAATCCCAACCAGGGCTTGTCTTGCTATAAATTCTTTGAACTGCTTGTGCTTTGACTTTTGTACCATCTTCTTTTACTAAAGATAAAGTCTTGATACAGGCCGCAATTTGCCTTGCATCGCAAGAACCCATAGCAACGTCATATTTAATCTGTTGATAGGAGGAATCGGCAAGAGCGGAAATACACTTTGGATCTTGGGGAGTTAGGCAAATTATTTTCTCGCCTCCGGATTGACCAGCACCATGCTGTTCTAGAGAAATAAAAGATTTGAAGTTGACTTGGTTCTGATCGAAATAGACCATTGCATTATTAGATGATGAAGGTTCAATCCCCCTCAGTATCGAGCGAGCATCTTTGATAACACTGGAATCCTCGGGTGGAGTCATAGAGATTGGCGCAGGTGCATCGGCGGCAAATGAATATGTAGGCAGCGATGTCGAAATCAAGGCGACCGAGATTATTGTGAGCAATGAGACTCTGATTCGACGAATCATGTAATGAAGCATAAAAGGTGAGCGCTAGAAAACCCAGTGGTTTTAGGTTAATTTTGAACGAGTTAGAGTTGTCCTATGAGCGTAGTAGCCAAAAAATTCACAGTTCGTGATGCGAAACGATGCATCATTACTCCTAGCGAACTTGACCATAAATATTCGCGTGGAGTACTAGGTGTCATTACTGGCTCTGCGCAATATCCAGGAGCAGCTGTTCTCACAACAGCAGCCGCTGCCGCTACTGGCGTTGGAATGGTACGTTTCAATAGTTCATCTGGGCTCGCCCACTTGGTGTTACACACAACTCCTGAAGTTGTTGTGCAGCCAGGCAAAGTAAATGCATGGTTATTGGGTAGTGGAGTCGAGAGCACAAAATATAAACATTTTTCAACGTGGCTTCGACATCGCTGGTTTGTATTAGCAAAACGACAGAGCGTTCCTACTATTTTAGATGCTGGTGCGCTATATCTTGCTGGCACCTTAAAGCAACCAACTCTCATCACTCCGCATTATGCGGAGTTGGCTAAGCTGCTGATTTCAAGAGGAATGAGTGCTAGCACCGAAGCAATTGAAGGTAATCCAAAAAAATGGATTCGTATTGCTGTAGATAAATTAGGCGTGACTATTCTCCTCAAAGGAAGCCGCACGCTCGTTGCAAATGAAAATGTTCTCTATGAACTCCCACGATCAACTCCATGGCTAGCAACTGCAGGAAGTGGAGATGTTCTTTCAGGAATCATCGGGTCTATAGTGGCAACAAACGCAATCGAGATACTCAATAATGAAAATCGATTGGCAGAAGTTGCAGCAACAGGTGCACTTATTCATTTACTTGCAGCTGATAGTGCATCTAACGGTGGTCCAATTTCTGCGCAACAAATCATTAATAAAATTTCAGAAGTCATTGCAAAAATAATTTAATATATCTGGGGTATTCCCCAGAAACTTTTCGGCTCACTTACGAGTGTTAACTGCGATACTGAGCAATGTGCCCCAAAGAGTATTGATTGTAAATGACGATGCTTTCGAGCTCGCCACTCTTTCCGCATCACTCAGACTTCACACTGTTGATGTTATTGGTGAAGCACACACAATCCCAATTGCACAAAATTTATTTAAATCCTTACAGCCAGACGTAATAATTATTGATATTCAGTTTTGTGGTGAAGAAGGCGTATCGCTTGCCCGCTCCTTACGAAAGTCAAAACCAGATTTAGGGATTATTCTTATGACTTCAAGTCCCGATTTACGCCTTCTTGGACTAAAAGAAAAAGACATTCCTCTCGGTAGCAAAATCATTCTGAAAAAATCTATTGCAGACCTTTTGGTCATCAGGGATTCAATTGCACTTTCAACTAAATCCGCTATCAATAAAGAAAAAATGGCATGGGTAGATTCACATGGATCATTGCACGAGAATGCCTTTACTTCGGTCCTCAGTGATTTCACAGATATTCAAATTGAAACTCTTCGATTATTAGCAACAGGTCTCAGCAATGCAGAGATCGGACGTACTCGATTTGTAAGCGAAAAATCAGTCGAACAGATAGTCGCCAGAATTGCCCAGCACTTCAATTTTCTTCCAGATCGTACAAAGAATCTGAGGGTCCTCATTACTGGTGAATACTTTAAATGGCTAGGGGCACCACGTCACTAATAGTGGTGGCCTACCTAAGGAAATAAAGTTAAAAAGGTATCGTTTACCCCATGTCATCAGAACTCAATGAGCTTCGTTCGCGATGGAATGATGTACTCGATTATGTTGAGAAAGAGGACAGAGTAGTTTGGCTGGCTTTTTTTGATGCTCGTCTTGCCTCCCTTGAAGGCAACGTTCTAACACTAGATTTTTCAGATAGCCGAAAATTTGGTGCTGCGCATGAATATGGCGCATCGCGTGAACGTCACAAAGAAATTCTCATAACTGCCATCTCCCATGTTGCAAATATTGATGTGAAGATTGCCGAATTATGAAGAAATTGTTCTCGTGGATCTCGATTATTTCACTTATCACTCTATTTATTTATACTCAACCATCCAATGCAGCAACTAGTTCTTTCAAGCTTGCAATAAGCCAAACTCCAAGTGCAAGTGAGTCGTTGGTGACTTTATATGGCACCCTCAAGCCCACTAAATCTGGCACTGAAATCAATATTCAAATCAACACAGATGGCAGTTGGAAAGCTACTCGATTCAAAACAAAGAGCACGCGTATAGGAACATATAAAGTAGTTGCTCTTGCTACCGCCCTTGATGCACAAGTTAAATATCGAGCGACCGCTTATGTAGGAAAAAAACGTATTTACTCAAATATTCGCTCGATAACTATTCAACAATTGCCTGAAATTTCATCAGTGGATCAAGAAACATTTATCGATGCCATGGGGCCAGGCTCAAGAATTCATGGTGCAGATATCAGTAGATGGCAACATCCCAACGATAAAGCAATTGATTTTGCAACTATGTATAGCGCAGGACTTAGATTCGTAATAATAAAGGCATCTGATACACGCGATGATGCAGATGCTTTAGCACTTAAATATCTAACTATGGATCACCCAGCAGCGCAGGCAGCGGGAATTTACACAGGCTTTTATCACTATGCAATATTGCCTGATACAAATGTGCCAGCTGAAATAACTAAGGATGCACAGGCGCAGGCACAAAAAGTTGTTTGGCGTCTTGCTTCCATTGGCGGATACGGCGATAAAGATTTGCCCTATGCACTCGATCTTGAGAATAACTGTGTTCGCATAAGTTCAAGCAAGAGCTGCGCGAAGTATGCATCACGAAGCGCTGTAACTCTATGGGCAACCACATTTCTCGCATTCCTCAAAGAAAAAACTGGTCGTACGCCATTCTTATATTCATACCCAAACTTTCTTGAAAGTGCCATGACGCGCAGTCCAGAATTAGCGCAATATCCATTGTGGTTGGCGCAGTACGCAATCGATCCTGCAGACCCTTTAGCGCAACCTGGATTGAAGGTCGGGGGCTGTTATGTACATTCATGGACCACTTCTAACTGTTCATCTCAATGGATAATTTGGCAATACTCCTCATGTGGGATTGCACCTAAGTATGGAGTTCCAGGTTCGCGCTTAGACCTCAATGTTTTCCGTGGTTCTCCCAACACATTTCTCAATCTTACAAAAGGAAGTTGGGTCCCCGAAGCAATTGATTTCCTTCCAATAAATGAACCAACGCAACTTACCGTGAACAAATTATCTGCGAGTACAACGGATAAGTCTGTGACTTTCAATGTCAGCGTAATTAGGCCAAACCTAAATCCCGTTGTTACAGGTAGCGTAAAGTTTGTATTCGACAAACTAACGCCAGCACTTCCAAAACCAACGCAAAAAGTTCTGAGATCAGCTAGTGGTATTTGGACTCTCACTCTCAAAGGTGTTCCTGCTGGTTCATACCAAGGCTTCGTTACATATGTGGATGTATCAAATACTCATGCAACAAGTAGTACGCCAGCGATTTTTACAGTCACTCAAGGAGCCGAGCCTTCACCAACTCCAGTCGAGCCTTCACCAACTCCAACAAAGAAACCAGTAACTGATGGGTGTGCTAACCAAATTAAGAATTGATCAATTCAACCAGCGCAATATTCTCACGTTCTACAAGTTCTATATAACTATTAATTGATGCTTTACGCTCCTTCGCGCCCCACCCAAGTACTGAACCAATAATTGCTGCTACTTCTGTTGCTATTCCAACTCCATGATCTTGCGATTCAAATGCAATTCGGGTGCGACGAGAGATAACATCATCAACACTTCGAGCACCTTCATGGCTTGCGGCATATTCAATTTCTGCCTTGAGGTATGGCAATGCTGGATCAATTCGCTCTGACATCTTTGGATTCTGGGAAATAATCTCTAATACTTCGCTGATAAGCGAACCATGGCGATTGAGCAAATGAATAACACTCTCTTCGCTAACCCCATACAACTCGGCTATCTGGGCGCTTTGTTGGACAAGTGCTGCATAACCATCTGCTCCAACGATTGGGAGTTTGTCGGTTACGGAATCTAAAGTGATACGACGTAATTCATTAACAGCTAAATCAATAACATCTTTTCCCATAATTCGATAAGTGGTGTATTTGCCACCAGCGACACTGAGAAAACCTGGAGCTGGGCGATCTACTGTATGTTCACGAGAAAGTTTTGTGGTTGCAGAGTTCTTGTTATTCGCGATTAGGGGACGAAGTCCTGCATAGACACCAATAATATCTTCGCGTCTTATCTTTGGTTTGAGTACTCTATTGGCTTCATTGAGAATGTACTCAACATCGTCGCTACTTGCTACTGGCTCTGCTTTATCACCGGTATATGGAGTATCAGTTGTGCCGACAATCCATTTATCTGCCCATGGAATGATGAACAAAACAGATATTTGTGTCTTGATTATGATTCCAGCCTCAGATGTAATCGCTGTGCGCGGAAGAATAATGTGAGCGCCTTTGCTCATTGTTACTTTGTATCCAGCCTTGAGATCAAATTTTGATTGAAGTTCATCACTCCAAATTCCTGCACACATGACTGTTGCAGTGGCTTTTATAGTAATTTTCTCGTTAGTTTCTATATCGAGTGCAGATACTCCAATGACTCTTTTGCCATCGCGAATCAATGACTCTGCGCGAACTCCAGTAGCAATAACAGCACCATGTCTTGCGGCAGTGCGTGCAATTGACATGGTATGACGTGCATCATCTACTTGCGCATCGAAATATTTGATTGCACCAGTGACAATATCTGTACGAAGTGATGGAGCAATCTCGGCAATTTTTGACTGGCTAATGTGTTTATGCCAAGGAAGCGCACGTTGAAACCCTCGAAGTGCGTCGTAGAGGGCAAGGCCCGCACCAACATAAGTGCGCTCTTTAAATTTTTCAGTCAGCGGAAATAGAAATCCAACTGGTTTTACTAAATGTGGCGCAAGGGTAGAAACTAATAATTCTCGCTCGTGCAGTGCTTCTCGAACTAATTTGAAGTCGTATTGCTCTAGGTATCGAAGGCCACCATGAATGAGTTTGCTTGATCGACTAGATGTGCCTGATGCAAAATCGTTAGCCTCTATGAGTGCAACTTTGAGCCCACGAGATGCAGCATCTAATGCTGCTCCGACGCCTGTGACTCCCCCGCCAATAACGAGAATATCGAATGTTTCATCTGCCAACTGGCGCAGCGCCTCTTCTCGCTGTTCGGGCGATAATGCCGAGGTAAACATTGCGGGTAATCTCCAATATGACTGAGTAGAGTAAGACTAACTCAACACAGAAGGTATTTCTCATCATGTCCTACATCGGAAGTCTGGATCAAGGTACAAGTAGTACCCGTTTTATGATCTTTGACCATAGCGGAAGTGTTGTAGGGCAACATCAATTAGAGCACCGCCAAATAATGCCTCATGCCGGTTGGGTCGAACATGATGCGAGCGAGATTTGGGAACGTACTCAAGAAGTAATAACAGGAGCGCTCAAGCAGGCCAATATTCTTGCATCCGATTTAGTCGGAATCGGAATCACAAATCAGCGCGAAACAACAGTTGCATGGGATGTAAAGACAGGTTTGCCTTTAGCAAATGCAATCGTTTGGCAAGATACAAGGACTGCTAATTATCTGGATTCATTGAGTGCTGCTCACAAGAAGCTCATTACTCACCGCAGCGGACTCACTATTGCCCCATATTTTTCAGGCAGCAAGATGCACTGGTTCATCAGCGAAGTACCTGCAGTCCGCGATGCAATAGCAGAAGGCAACGCGCGCTTTGGAACAATAGATTCGTGGATCTTGTGGAACTTATCTGGTGGCGTAAGGGGTGGAGTTCACTTTACTGATGTAACAAATGCCAGTCGTACACTTCTAATGAACCTAGAAACTTTAGATTGGGATCAAGAGTTACTTGATATATTTGAAATTCCTCGCAGTGTTCTACCGCAAATCAAATCCTCATCTGAACAATATGCGCTCACTGATCCTCATGGACCATTTGGAAGTGCAATTCCGATTGCAGGAATTCTTGGAGACCAACAGGCTGCGATGGTTGGTCAAGTCTGTTTTGACCGAGGTGAATCAAAGACAACGTATGGCACGGGAAATTTTGCGCTGCTCAATACTGGTACAGAAATTGTTAGATCAAAAAATGGACTACTGACAACATTGTGTTACAAATTTGGAGATGAACCAGCCAGATATGCACTTGAGGGTTCTGTCGCAGTTACGGGTTCTGCAATTCAATGGTTGCGTGATCAACTAGGAATAATTAGTAATGCAGCTGAGACTGAACATCTTGCAGCCTCTGTGACAAGCACTGAAGGCGTCTACTTTGTTCCTGCATTCTCGGGACTCTTTGCTCCATACTGGCGCTCCGATGCTCGCGGCGTCATTGTCGGTCTAACTAGAGCAACTACAAAGGCGCACCTTGCGCGCGCAGCACTTGAAGCAATTTGTTATCAAACAAAAGAAATCATGGATGCGATGGTTGCCGACTCTGGTGTACCCATGACTGAGATGCGCGTTGATGGTGGAATAACAGGCAATGCACTATGTATGCAGATGCAAGCAGACATTATGGGAATTGATATCACTCGGCCATTGATTACTGAAACAACGGCACTTGGCGCGGCATATGCTGCTGGAATTGCAGTTGGTTTCTGGTCATCAACTGATGAAGTTCGAACTCAATGGAAACAATCACGTCGTTGGAGTTCTACATCTACAGAGGAAACACGTACACGTGGATATGCAGGCTGGAAAAAGGCGGTTGAGCGTACTTTGAATTGGGTTGACTAGCGTTTAGTTATTTCAATCAAGAATGCATTGGCAGGAGCGAGAATTGGTGCACTGACACCAATTGCAGATAGCGCAGATCCAGAGAGTGTTATTCCGCTCATCCATTCTGGTTTATTCACTGACATATATCGAGGTTCACCTGCAGGAAATACTGCTCTTATTTCATATGTGGTTTTTGAATCTAATCCTGGGAATTTCAATGGTGCAGGATTTACTGCAACTGTTGGAGTGATTTGTACATAAGCAAAAATTGCTTCATTTCCACTCTTTGAAATAACACCGTGTAATAAGCCATGCTCATCAGGGTAATCAACGCGAATCATCGTTGAAGAATGGAGTAGTGCGCGCTTTGACTTGTAATAGTGTGCCCATGATTTTAGATATTCGCGTTCAGCTTGAGTTGTTTGCGTGATATCCCATTCAATGCCGGCATGACCAAAAAGGGCAGTTGTGGCGCGCATTGAAAGCTCGAGTGTGCGACCCGTTTGGTGCCCGTGTGTTGGACCAATATGAGTGCCGAGCATTTCAGGTGGAATAACTTGCGATGTCCAACGCTGAATATTCTGGCGAGCAAGTGCATCATTATTATCACTTGTCCAGAATCGATCGACGTAATCAATTACTCCAAGGTCAATGCGTGCGCCACCAGATGCGCATGATTCGATTTCAAGACCCTTATGACGTTTCTTGAGTTCTGCAAAGAGGCGATAAATTGCTTGAGTTTGTCTGCGCACACCTGCTTTGCCAAGGTGTCCCGCATCGACTAAAACTCGATTGTGATCCCACTTTATATAGGCAATTGAATGCGCGCCAAGAATCGCACTTGTCTGCTCCAGCACATGGTTATATGCACCTTCATGACCAAGGTCTAGAACTAATTGATTGCGCCATAGTGGTGGAATTCGATCGCCTTCGTGCAGGATCCACTCTGGATGCGCGCGATAAAGATCTGAATCAGGATTAACCATTTCACCTTCAAACCAGAGTCCAAATTCAATACCTTTATCATTTATATATTTGATAATCGGAGAGAGTCCTTGTGGCCAAACAGCAGGATCAATAACCCAATCTCCTAAGCCAGACTTATCGTTGCGTCGGCTATGAAACCATCCATCGTCTAGGACAACTCGTTCGATACCAATTTCTGCTGCAACATCAATGAGATTCTTAATTTTCTCCTCATTATGGTCAAAATAAATTGCTTCCCACATATTTAGTGTCAGTGGACGCGGGCGAACAGGATGCATTGAACGCGCACGTAAATGTTGATGGTAGGCAGATGCAATTCCATCTAAACCATTATTTGAATAGACAGAGATCAAAGTTGGGGCAATATAACTTTCATTTGGTGCAAGTTGGACTTCACCTGGCAACAAGAGTTCTCCTGCACCTATTGATTGTTCGCTATTCCAAAGTCGTTCGACCAAATATTGCGAGTTTCCGCTCCAAGCGATACTTGTCGCCCATGCTTGACCATGTTGGAAAGTTGTCTGTGAGGTGAGTGCAATATCTGCAATCGAAAAATTGTGCCCGCTTCGTCCCTCTCGTGAATCACGGATCCATGTACCTGTTGCAATATCGCGACGTTGAGGATTTCGTTCATTAGACCAGCGACCTGCAAAATCTAAAGTCTGATTTGCTTCTTGTGGAAGCGGTAACCAATGAATGAACTCATCGAGTGAATATGCAGACTCACCCAAGTTTTTTACTGAAGCATTTTGAGTAAGTACTCCAAATGAATCCATCGCTAATGAAATAATCACTTCAAGCTGGGCGTGTAGATCACGCAAGGTGACTATAACTTTTTCGCCGACATGATGAAAATCTGTTACTTCAAATTTTGTAGACCACGCACTTCCATTGCGATGACCACTTAGAGATGGGCGACCAAGAAATCCGCGAGAACTCTCCCGCATGATTCCACCACTCTGGCTTTGATCAAATGCACTATTTGCAATCGCTGGTCGTTGAGCAGTTTCTATGTGGGTGGTATCACCAGTAAGCGGTGCTCCCCAATGCCTAATAACCAGTGCACCATCGAGAACTTCGCAGAGCAATGAGCTATGTAGAGTGCCTAAAAGTGCTCTTTGCTTGCTCACAAAGGTAGAGTAACGACACTATGGGTGCGAGTAAAAGTTTAGGTGCAGGGATTACGCGTCAGGATCGCGTAATGGCCGATGGGCGCACAATTCGCTACTACGACACTTCCGGCCAAGCCCGAAATGCACAAGATCAGCGCCCAGTCGAAGAACAGCCAGGTATTGGTGAATTACGTCTTGATCCATTGGTAAATGAATGGGTTGCAATGGCTGCGCATCGACAGGGTCGAATCTTCTTACCTCCAAAAGAATTATGTCCATTGTGTGCAACTCACGCGGATTTACTAACAGAAATTCCTGAAAGTGATTATGAGGTTGTTGTCTTTGACAATCGTTCACCATCATTGCGTCCCCCACAAGGTGATTGGGCGCTACCTGATCTAGTTGGACCAGAAACTGATACAGGAACTTCTGCTGGAAAGTGCGAAGTCATTTGCTTTACGGCAGATCACGGACAATCATTCAAGGATTTATCACCAATGCGCGTTCGTATTTTGCTTGAAGCGTGGGCGGATCGTGTTCGTGAATTATCACAAGAAAAATACATAGAGCACATTGCCCCATTTGAAAACCGTGGGGAAGAAATTGGTGTAACCCTTGCTCATCCTCATGGACAAATTTATGCATATTCTTATTTGCCCCCTCGCGTAGAAAAGATGCTCAAAGCAGCACGTGATTACAAAGAATCGACTGGACGTGTTCTCTTTGATGATGTCGTTGCTCGCGAAATTCGGGATGATGAGCGCGTTATTGCTCGTAATGCTCATTGGATCGCATTTGTTCCCTATGCAGCCAGGTATCCATTTGAAATTCATGTCGCACCACTACATCCTGTTGCAGATTTAGCATCACTGACATCGGAACAAAGTGATGCGTTCCCTGAGATTGCACTCGAAGTGATGAAACGTTTGGATGGAGTTTTCGGAATCGAGATGGCATACATTGCTGCCTGGCACCAAGCGCCAGTACGCGTAGGCCGTGATCTACTTCGCTTGCATTGGCAAATTACAAGTGTGCGTCGAGCACCTGGAAAATTGAAATATCTAGCGGGCTCTGAATCTGCAATGGGTGCATTTATTATGGATATGCGACCTGAACAATCTGCTGGCCAATTGCGCGATGTGAAGTTATAAGAATGCGCGTACTAGTCACTGGCGGTGCGGGCTATATAGGTGCAACTGCCGTAGATATTCTCATTGCGCAAGGTTACGAAGTCAGCGTTTTTGATGATTGCAGCACAGGGCACGCAGATAACGTCGCTTCTGGGGTTACTTTTGTACAGGGCTCGCTACTCAATCGCAGTGAAATAGCAGAAGCCCTCAAGGGTTGTGATGCAGTTATGCACTTTGCAGGTAAATCACTCGTTGGCGAATCAGTTGAAAAACCTGAACTCTATTGGAGCGTCAACGTAGGTGGTACCCGAAACTTATTAGATGAGATGCGCGCCGCCAAAATTTCGAAACTGATCTTTTCTTCATCTGCTGCAACCTATGGTGAGCCAGAAGTATTACCAATACTTGAAACTGCTTCAAATAGACCCACGAATGCTTACGGTGCAACCAAGTTAGCTGTTGATGCCATGATCACAGATGAAGCTAGAGGTCATGGTTTATCTGCTGCTTCACTTCGATATTTTAATGTTGCCGGAGCGCACAAATCCACCCGCGGCTGGCTAAGAGAGCGCCATGATCCCGAGACTCACCTGATTCCAAATGTTTTGCGAAGTTCGACATCTAAGACAGTAAAGATTTTTGGTACTGATTGGCCAACAAAAGATGGCACATGTATTCGTGACTACGTGCACGTTGTCGATCTTATTGATGCACATATAAAGGCGCTAAATTCTCTGGGTAGTGCAGGCCATGAGATATTCAATCTAGGTTCGGGCGGTGGATATTCAGTTCGTGAAGTAATTGCGGCAGCTACGCAAGCAACTGGCTCTCAGATTCCATTTATTGATTCTCCGCGGCGCGCAGGAGATCCTGCAGTTCTCATTGCTGATATATCTAAAGCGAAACGAATTCTTGGATGGCAACCTACTAGAAATCTTGAAGTAATGGTTTCAGATACCCTCGCATCATTTGAATAAGCCATGAATTCCATATCTTCACAATTTGAAAAGGTTTTTGGTCACTCACCTGATATCTGTGCAAGCGCACCAGGTCGAGTAAATCTCATCGGCGAGCACATTGATTACAGCGAAGGATTCGTGCTTCCATTTGCAATCAATGACTGTACGGATGTGGCTATCTCAAAAACTCATGAGAATGTAATCAAAATTGCTTCAGTTCAACGAAATAGTGATGTCATCTCGATTGCACTTTCCGAAATCTCCCCCGACCTCAAGGGTGATTGGGAGCGCTACGTACTTGGTGTTATTTGGGCACTTGGAATCAAAACAGGACTTGAAATCTTTATCGATGGAAAAGTTCCAGTGGGAGCAGGTCTTTCATCGTCGGCCGCCCTTGAAGCAAGCGTTGCAACAGCACTCAACTCTCTTTTTTCATTAGGACATGATCTGCCGACATTGGCTCGTCTGTGCCAAAAGGCAGAAAATGAATATGTCGGAATGCCGTGCGGAATCATGGATCAATCTGTTTCCCTAATGGCTGCTGAGGGAAGTGCTCTATTGCTAGATTGTCGCGACCTCACCACAAAAAATATTTCCTTCGATGTTGCATCCCATGGCCTTGAGCTACTCATTATTGATACGCAGGCACATCACGAATTAGTAGATGGTGGATATGCCGAGCGACGCGCCTCGTGTGACTCTGTTGTGGCGAAGTTGAACATCATCTCGATGCGTCATCTTTCTATGGATCAATTACTCTCGAAAAAATCAGAGATTACAGAGACCGAATTTATCCGTGCACATCACGCTGTCACTGAAATCAAGAGAGTTTTAGATGCAGTCATTGCACTTGAAAAGAGTGACTTCGTGGAACTTGGGAAGCTCATCAACGCTTCACACATATCACTACGAGATGATTACACCGTCTCCTGTCCCGAATTGGATTGCGCAGTTGATGCATCCCTTGCTGCCGGAGCACTTGGTGCACGCATGGTTGGTGGAGGATTTGGTGGAAGCGCAATTGCACTTATAAAAGCGCAGAATGTAGAGAAAACAAAATTGGCAATTCAAAGTGCCTTTACAGAAGCTGGCTACAAAGCGCCACGCTTTTTTACATCACTGCCGAGTCAAGGTGCGAGAATTCTCTAACTAAACAACTGGTGTTACAGAAATAATCTCAACTCCACCAATTGATCCTAGGAGATCAAGTAAATCAGTGGGATCACTTCCTGGAATAGCAACTGTGATGTCGTCATACCCACGCCCATCTTCCGATTTCATTACTACGAGACCTCTAATATCGCCGCCTGCAGCGCCAATTGCAGAAGCAATTGTGCCAAGTGAACCCGGACGATCAGGTAGCGCAATATTGATTCGGAAGAGTGCCATGGGTAAAACCTTACCTGCTTCCTATTTCAATTGTGTTACGCGAATCAGCTAGATGGCATAGATCCCAAAGTTACTTTGAAACTCTTCTGCCCACCTGTCGGCAAATCAACGAGAACTGTGACTACAGCACCTGGGGCGTATGAGCGAATACGCACAATGGCACTTACTTGATCATTAGTTTTCACGCCATCGATAGAGCGAATGACTGAACCTTCAGGAATGCCTGCTTTCTCAGCGCCTCCATCTGGAGTGAGTTTGAGAATCTTTGCACCAACACCTGTGTAGGTTGAATCAATATTAACCCCTAAAACAGGGCGCGTTGATTTACCAGTTGCAATAATTTCATCAATAACGCGCTTTGCTTCATTGAAAGGAATAGAGAAACCAAGTCCGATGCTGCCAGTTGTTCCACCACTTGAAAGTGTTGCAATTGCAGAGTTCACTCCAATGATTCGACCTTGAGCATCAACTAATGCGCCTCCAGAATTACCCGGATTGATTGAAGCATCAGTTTGAATTGCATTAACATAAGATTCTGCACCCACAGTACCTGCTGTTACTGGACGATTGAGAGCAGAGATAATTCCACTAGTGACCGTACTTGCAAGACCCAGTGGTGAACCGATAGCAATGACAGGATCTCCAACACTTAGTTTAGAAGAATCACCTATTGCAATTACTGGAAGATTTCCTCGTTGGACTTGAATAACCGCAAGATCATAATTGGGATCTCGGCCAACAATTTTGGCATCAATGAGATCTCCGTTGAGTAATTCAACAGTAATCTTACCCGATGTTGCCGCATCGTCAACTACGTGATTATTTGTAATGATGTAACTAGAAGTTGCACTGGTCTTATAGATTGAACCTGAACCTGTTCCGCTGCCTGCTGTGGCTGTCACTTGAATCGAAACTACTGATGGCGTAACCAATGCGGCCACACTCTTTGCATCGAGTCCACCAGTACTAAGGTCGACTAATGTCCGAGTCTTTGAACATGATCCATCTTTAGATAAATAGAGCGCTTGGGTGCGATTATCCACACAGGCTTTGAGTGATGGAGTGCTATTTGTTGCAGCTGTTGCTATGCCGCCAACCATGGTTGCGCCTAATAAAAAACCAACACCAACTTTAGCGAAAGTACTTTTCATGCGAGAACCACCCAATTTCCTTGTATCTTGACATTGATTTTTGGTAACGGCGTGTTAGCAGGACCTATAGTGACTTTTGCTCCATTGAATGGATCAAAATTTGCACTATGGCATGGGCATTTCAGTTTCTTATTAGATGGTGAATATTCGACAGTGCAGCCTTGATGTGTACACGTTCTTGAATATGCAAAGACACCTTTTTTAGTTCTAAAGAGCATTGCTTGCTCACCTGATACGAGAGCAAAAGGATAATTTCCTCCGACAGGCACGCTTGAGAGTTTGACTAGCTTCTTTCCAGCACTTGTAGAAGTAGATGGAGAGAGTGCATTTGCAGAAGATGAGAAAAATTTACCAATACCGCCGGAAATGACAGCAAGTACTCCCACGGTTCCAATCCTCATAAATCCACGTCGGTTTATAGAAAAGTTCACTTTTTT
>CAMBGL010000014.1 GCA_945866155.1 Bifidobacterium breve | reverse complement strand
CGCTTGAGAAGACTGAGCATCAAATAACGAGCACGAACTGGTCCTGCATGCTCAAGGGCGGCATCAAATGAGGCATGCCATTCGGCGGTTTCGGAGGGGTCAGTATCTACGAGTTGATCGATTATCTGATCGGGTGCCTCGAAGTTATCTCTCATAGGCATATTCTCGTCGATACTGGCCAGTTAGCGAAATTGAAATGCATCAAATATTCACACTATGGGACAGATATTTTCTGCCTACCCCCTTGCGTAAGAGGCCCTTATTCGGTGCAATTAACCCGTGACATCGCGTATGGGCTTTACTGCCGACGAGCTGGTTCTAGAGCTTGGCTTCGGCAGCGACTGTGACGAAAATCTTCGATCCAGCATTCGAGAATTAACTGGTACTGACTTTCTTGATCAAGACTCTCGAGAAGTAGTTGACGCTGTTCTTATTTGGTGGCGCGAAGGCGATGGTGATCTCGTTGATGAACTTATGGATGCAATGACATATCTCAGCGAAAGTGGTGCCATTTGGGTACTAACTCCAAAGATTGGTCGTTCCGGACATGTTGAACCAAGTGATATTCAAGATGGTGCACCACTTGCAGGACTTAGCCAAACATCAACAATGTCTATTGCAACCGATTGGAGCGCCACACGTCTAGTGGCACGAAAGTCGGCCAAACGATAGATTTACTTGCATGACATTAACAATTGGAAGTGCTGCACCAGATTTCGAATTATTAGATCAACACGGAGAGAAAGTTTCACTCTCATCATTCAAGGGTAAAAAAAACGTTGTCGTTGTTTTTTATCCGTTTTCATTTTCAGGATTGTGCACAGGCGAACTTTGCACGCTTCGTGATGACTTGGCACCATTTCAAAACGATAACGTTCAACTGCTAGCAGTCTCTTGTGATGCAATGTATGCACAACGTGCATATGCAGATAAAGAAGGTTACAAGTTTCCAGTTCTTGCAGATTTTTGGCCACATGGCGCAGCTGCAAAAGCATTCGGTGTCTTTGATGAAGCACACGGATGTGCAATTCGTGGAACATTCGTAATCGATAAAGCGGGAATTCTTCGTTGGCAAGTAGTCAATGGATTAGGCGATGGCCGTAATATTGCTGATTACAAAACTGCAATATCTGCCCTCTAATTCATCAGATTTATACGGGCGAATTCCTACTTTTGCATTTGTGAAGTAAGATTTCGCCACTAGCTAGGCAGGTGTGAAAATATCTGCTGACGTTAGGGTGCTTAGCTCAGTGGTAGAGCGCCTCGTTTACACCGAGGATGTCGGGGGTTCGAAACCCTCAGCGCCCACCAGTTTCAAGGATTTAAAGATTCACGAACGATGTAATCCTTAGCTAACCTTTCAAATTCACTAAACTCCATATCGAGGAATTTTTCAAAGTCAGCTTCACTCCAACTTCCTCGTAGCTGCATTTCATTTATAAAGACGAGAGTCTCCTTAAGCCCTTTCTTGGCAACCATGTAACGAGAAACGCCCTGCCCAAGGGATGTTTGGCACCAATTCTTTGTAATCTCGTACGAGTAGCTCAATTCACTTAATGAATTCTTTGTGCATTGATCTGCTCCATTTTTGGTAGTGACCCACTGCGGTTCACCCATACTTGTCATGTATTCGCCAACTACACCTTTGAGGCCACGGACAAACCAGCCAGGCAGATTGCGAGTGTTGGAAGATAAACCTATCGCCACGTAACCCATATCACTGCCAAGGGCACCCGCTAAGTGATTGAGCGCAACGCTTTCTTTTGGCATCGGAATGATCTGAGTTGGATTGGTAGCTAAACAACCAGCCAGAGCCCAGTTGTTATAGCTAGACATTACATATTCACCAACACCTACCCAACTTATATCTTGGGAGCAACGCCGTGAAAACTCTGATTTAACAAAGGCTTCTGAGTGCCCCAAGATTACAACAGGTGGCCTGACTAATTTCATGATGGGTTGTGCCACATAAAGTTTTCGCATCAAAACCTTTGTAGCTTCTACGTTTTTCAAATTGATTGCATCTTCAACTACGAGTTCTCCAATTAACGAATCGTCAACGGAGTTGGTATTGACCACCGGTAGAAGCGCTTTCAGGGCAGAGCGAATTTCTTGTACGATTAAATCTCCTGCGGGGGACAGGCTTGGAGTTGGAGTTGCACTAGCCGCTGGTGAAACTTGCACAACAGGCTTTGCAATTACCACGCCCTTGTCCCACAACAATTTTTTGCCTGTCTTTATACAAGTAAATTTCTTACCTTGGTAATTTGAAACTGAACCTTTGGATTTACATACCGATCCCGCTTTTGTCGCGGCATTGGCAGGGATACTCAAGGAGGTTGAAATAAGGGCGATTGCCATTAAAGTGCCGATGCGCTTATTCATAATATGGATTCTACTTCGGCTAATTGGAAATGCCGGCGATACCTACTAGAGTTAGCGATGAATTACTGGTTATCAAACAATTACATGAACATATGGTCGGAGGCGACATGAAAGCCAGCCCACAAGACCAGCGCAGTATTCTCGATATTCAAGGTTTCGACTTTGCCACAGGCACGCTTGCAAACAAGATCAAAACTCTTCCTGAAGCAATTGAGCTCAGCGCCACCATCATCAAATCAAATAATGCCCGTGATCTTCGTATTGCAGCCCAGACAGAACTCAGCGATGTAAAGCGCGAGCTATTGCGCGCAGAGGCCGATGTTGAACAGATCGTTACTCGCATTACCCGCGATGAAGCACGCCTCTCTGGTGGGAGCGCATCTCCTAAAGAATTAGAGCAACTGCAACATGAAATAGTGAGCCTGAATGCTCGACGTAGTGAATTAGAAGAAGTCGAACTTGAGATTATGATGCGAGTCGAAGCAATCAATACTCGCATTAGTGATTTAGAAAATGAAGAGAAAACTCTTGCTGCTGAGATCTCAGATCTTGAAATCCGCAAAGAAAATGCACTCGCTGCTCTCAATAATGAGATTGAATCAATTGCAAAAAAGCGCTCTGAAACTATTGACTCTGTTGAAAAAGCACTAGTTGATCTTTATGAAAAGATTCGAAGTAGTGATGGCACAGGTGCTGCTTCCCTTGTCGGCGGTCAGTGCAAGGGTTGTAACCTTCCTGTAAATACTGTTGAACTAGGTCGAATCGCAGCACTAGCTGAAGATGAAGTTGTGCGCTGTGAAGAATGCCGCTGCATCTTGGTGCGGGTGAAGTAAATGGCTCGTCATTTCACACTTACTGCCGATGGTGGATCCAGAGGTAATCCTGGAGCTGCAGGCTATGGAGCGGTTATTACTGAGAGCGGAAATATTCTTGCTGAACTCTTTGATGTCATTGGAATAGCTACAAATAACGTTGCTGAATACAGTGGACTTATTGCTGGTCTTCGAGAGATAAACAAACTTGATTCACAAGCAACAGTAGATGTGAAGATGGATAGCAAATTAGTCGTTGAGCAGATGTCAGGACGTTGGCAGATAAAGCATGCTGATATGCGCACTTTGGCTCAAGATGCTCGCAGCGCTCATAACCCATCACTGGTTACATATTCATGGATACCTAGAGATTTGAATTCTCATGCAGATCGCCTTGCTAATAAGGCACTCGATGGTGAGAGTCAACCAGCGCCGAGGCAACTCAACTACCTAACAGAGCGTTTGCGTAATGGTGAGCAAGCAACCAATATTTTCTTTATTCGCCATGGTGAAACAATTTTGACTCCAGATCGTAAATTCTCAGGTCAAGGTGTTCTAGATCCAGAGCTAACGAGTACTGGGCTTGCTCAAGCAGAATTAGTCGCACAAGAAGCCACAAAATTGAAAGGTGAAGTTCTCATAGTTTCACCATTGCTGCGCACGAGACAGACTGCAGAGAAAATTACTAAGACAACCAAATTAGAACCAATCTTTGATGACTTATGGCTCGAATGTGATTTTGGTTTATGGGATGGACTTTCCGTTGAAGAAGTACAAGAGAAGTTTCCTAATGAATACCAACAATGGACGACTTCTACTGCAATTGCTCCTCCACAAGGTGAGTCATATGACGCACTTGCAGTGCGAGTTGAGGCAGGTCTAGAAAAGATTGCCTACACATACCCAGGACAAACAGTGATTGTTGTTGCACACCATCTTGTAATAAAAATAGCAGCAAGACTTGCAATGGGAG
Organism: Bifidobacterium breve; assembly: GCA_945866155.1. Classification (GTDB taxonomy): domain Bacteria; phylum Actinomycetota; class Actinomycetes; order Nanopelagicales; family Nanopelagicaceae; genus Planktophila. The sequence continues at coordinate 12,076 of CAMBGL010000014.1, read as the reverse complement.
CATCGGCTGAAAGTATTTTCCATTCCGATGTTGCGCCATGTTCTATTTCGCAGATTTCAATCTGGCCAAGTGATGGTTTGCGTGCAGTACGAAGCCTCAATGAACGTGGGCATTTGCGCTCGAATTAGAGTGCTAGGCCTGCCCTAATTGCCTATCGGGCTTGGATAAAATCCTATATGATTTTGGGACATCATTCAAAGGGGAAAGTTGTGTCCACTAAATTCGTCTATTCCTTTAGCGAGGGCAATAAAGAACTAAAGGAATTACTGGGTGGCAAGGGCGCCAATCTTGCAGAAATGATGCGCATCGGAATTCCGGTTCCCCCTGGTTTTACAATTACAACCGATGCATGCAAAGAGTATTTAGTTTACGGAGTTGCTCCGCTTGAACTTGAAATACAGATAACAAAAGCGCTACGCGAACTTGAAGATGAAATGCAGAAGCGTTTGGGCGATAAGAATGATCCTTTACTTGTAAGCGTTCGCTCTGGTGCAAAGTTTTCTATGCCTGGAATGATGGAGACGATTCTCAATGTGGGCCTCAACGATGAATCTATACACGGACTTATAAAACAAACAAATAACCCACGATTTGCTTGGGATGCCTATCGCAGACTTATTCAGATGTATGGAAAAACTGTATTAGAAATTGATGGACAAAAGTTTGCCTCTGAATTAGAGAACGCTAAGTCAAAGCAAGGCGTAAGTAATGATCATGAATTGACAGCAGAGTCACTCTCTAATCTTGTTGAAACTTTCAAGAGCATTATTCTGAATGAAAGCGGAAACGAATTTCCTCAAGATCCACGTGTTCAAATGGATAATTCAATGCAAGCGGTTTTTCACTCATGGAATACCGATAGAGCAAAGTTATATCGTCGTCGTGAGCGCATCGCTGATGACTTAGGAACTGCAGTAAATATTGGAACCATGGTCTTTGGCAATATGGGAGAAGATTCAGGAACAGGTGTTTGCTTCACACGAAATCCAGCAACAGGTGAATCTGGTGCCTACGGTGATTATCTTCAAAATGCTCAAGGAGAAGATGTTGTTTCAGGCATCAGAAACACCCTTTCTTTAGAAGACCTAGCCCGCTTATCTCCTGCAATTTTTACTGAACTTCGCAGCATTATGTATAAATTAGAGACGCACTACAGAGATTTATGCGATATCGAATTTACGGTTGAACGAGGAAAATTATGGATTCTTCAAACACGAGTAGGAAAACGCACAGCATCAGCGGCATTTAGAATCGCGATGCAATTAGTAGATGAGCACATCATCACAATGGATGAAGCGCTATTGAGAGTAAATGGACACCAACTTGCTCAGTTGATGTTTCCGCAATTCGATAAGCGAGATGCGCCATCAGCAATTACTAAAGGAATGGCAGCCTCACCTGGCGCTGCTGTTGGAAAAGCTGTATTTGATTCAGAGACTGCAATTGAATGGGCTGATCGGGGAGATCCAGTAATTTTATTACGTCGTGAAACTAATCCTGATGATTTATCAGGAATGATTGCTGCCATTGGAATATTGACTAGCCGCGGCGGAAAAACTTCACATGCAGCAGTGGTTGCACGAGGTATGGGAAAAACTGCAGTGTGCGGCGCCGAAGAAATGGATGTCAATGAAAAAGAAAAGTTTGCGACAATAAAATCGGTTCAAATCTCTGAGGGTGACATTATCTCTATTGATGGCAGCACAGGAGAGGTATTCAATATGGAATTACCTGTTCAGCCCTCAACCATTGTTCGCTATCTAACTGAGGGAATCGTTAGCGCTAATGAGAGCAGCGAAGAAGGTATCCAAGAACTTATTCGCTCGGTAGATCGCTTATTGAGACATGCCGATCGACGTCGAAAGTTAATGGTGCGTGCCAATGCCGACACCTCACTGGATGCAGAAATTGCACGAAAATTCGGAGCACAAGGTATTGGGCTATGCCGCACTGAGCATATGTTCTTAGGCGACCGAAGAGTTCTCATCGAAAGAGTCATCTTGGCTAAGACATCTGAGCATATGCATGAGGCTTTGACAGCACTGCTGCCGATGCAACGCGAAGACTTCAATAACATCTTGAAAGAGATGGATGGTTATGCAACCACTATTCGCTTATTGGACCCACCTCTGCACGAATTTCTCCCAAATTTGCCTGACCTAAAAGTTAAGACTGCCCTTGCACGCGAGAGAAATTTAGTCATCGATGAAGATGAAGAGTTACTCGATGCAGTTGAGAAGATGTATGAATCAAATCCAATGCTTGGGCTCAGAGGCGTCAGGCTGGGGTTGGTTTCACCAGGTCTGTATGAGTTGCAAGTTCGTGCAATTGCAGAAGCGATGGCAGATCGAATTGCCTTGGGCGCTAACCCAATAGTTGAAATCATGATTCCACTGGTGGGGTCTCATATGGAGCTAAAGATTACTCGGTTGGCAGCAGAACGAGTTATCAGCGAAGTTGCTCGCGAGAGAAAAGTTGAATTACCAATACAAATCGGAACAATGATTGAGTTACCCCGCGCCGCTCTAACTGCAAATCGCATTGGTCTAGTTGCAGATTTCTTTAGTTTTGGAACGAATGACCTTACTCAAACAACATGGGGATTTTCACGAGACGATGTAGAAGCAGAATTCTTTGCGATGTATTTAGAACTTGGAATATTCACGGTCTCCCCATTTGAAACAATTGATGAGTATGGAGTTGGAGAATTAGTAAGTATTGCAACGGCGCGTGGTCGAGAAGTAAATCCAGATTTACACTTTGGCGTATGCGGTGAACATGGTGGCGATCCAGAATCTATTCATTTCTTCCATAAAACTGGATTGGATTATGTTTCATGCTCACCTTTTAGAGTCCCAATTGCGCGATTAGAAGCGGGCAGGGCTGCTGTTAGTTAGAAGTCTTATCTATTTGTGCTTTGCCCGATAAGGTAACGGTTATTCCATTATCACGAGCACGCTTTGAATACTCGGCGCTATTTGCAAAATCAGCGATACCAATTTGAACAATATTCTTTCCTGGCAGACCTGCTTGAATCAATTGCCAAACGGGGGAGCCATTTGAATTCCCATCACGCAAATCGTGATGCGCGTCAAAAGTAATGAGGCCAACATTAGATAGGTCGCGCCACAAACTAGAAGCGGCTGAATATGTAATTGAGTTATCTCCACCCAGTGCAATAAGTAACTGGTTATTGAGCAATACTCTAGAGAGTGCGTTATTTACTCGCTTCAAACCTTCGACTCCATCGGGTGATGCAATATCGCCTAGATCAATAAATGAATTGCCCTGAAGATCCACTGAGCTAGAAGTTGAAAAAGTTGAATAACGAGCAAGTGCGGTGCGCACGGCTTGAGGAGTTAGATGAGCTTGTGTTGGTGAAATCGAACTTTCGTGTACAGGGATACCAACGAGTGCGATATCTGCTTGCTCGTTGTCGGTAGAAAATAATGTATTTGCGCGCGCCCACAGTGGATCATTAGGCAGCGATGCACTCGACATAACCCATATCGTAGGGGAATAACTTTTGAATGGTAGCGAGGGCCAAAACTGGCTTGAGTTAGTGCTTTAAGCGCTTGAATCTGCGTTAGATTGATTTTCGGGCTTTAGCAGTAGTTCCTCGAATTACAAGCTCTCCAGCAAGAAGAGCTTGATTTTGCTTGTTTTCCCTCTGTTCGATTTGATCTATCAAAATATTGGAAGCTTTCGCACCCATTTCAAATGCAGGTAGATTTACGGTCGTTAGAGGAGGCCAAGACATCTCGATGTGGTTTTGTGGGGTATCAAGGGCGACAATCGAAAGGTCTTTGGGAATTTTTACACCGTATTCATTTGCTCCTGATATAAATCCTAAAGTTGCAATATCGTTCAGGCTTACAACGGCAGTGAAATCAGGGTATTTCTTGTGAAATTCAATAAATGCGTCTCGCCCCGATGATGCTTCATTGACCACTTGAATCTTTTTGGCAATCATTTTCTTTTTCTTTGCTGCCTCAACAAGGGCGGAACTAAATCGTGTATCAACACCGACTGCGCGATCAGTTGTTAGAAATGCAATTTTTTTATGACCCAGTGAATCTAAATAATCGATACCTAACTCTGTTGCACCGATAAAGTCACGGTCAACATAAGAATCTTTACCGGGTTTTTCAGTACGGCCAATCATCGCAAATGGCACCTTGGCTTTTTTGAGATAATCCACGCGCTCATCTTTGAATTGAATTTCCATCAAAATTACACCGCTAATCATTCCTGATTCTGCAAAGGTTTGTATTTCAGCGAGTTCACTTTCTTGACTTGGCCAAATGACTAAGTGGTATCCGCGATCACGGGCAGCAGCCGAGGCACCGTTGATGTATTCCAAGGCAATGAGTGCGATTCCAAATTCTCCAGAAGGGGAGAGCAGGGCCAGAGTCTTACTCTTCCCACCAGCTAAGGCGCCTGCCGCGAAGTTGGGGCGATAGTTGAGCTGTGCCACGGCTTTGAGCACGCGCTTTCGAGTTTCTTCCTTTATGGAGCGGTCTCCATTGAGTGCGTAGGAGACCGTGCTAGCGGAAACCCCCGCTAGCTTTGCGACCTCTGCTCGTGTAGCCATATATAACGTTTCTATCACAATCTTTATCTACGCGTGTCGACGACTTGCCGACCTGGTGTTACTGGAATAGGTTATCACTACTTGTCGACGCGTGTCGATAAAACTCCAAGGTAATGGAGTTTGAACTCTCCTGAAAGGGAATTTATGAAGATAGTAAACAAGAAGGGTGTACGCATCCTCGCTGTTGTTATAGCAGCAGGATTTTTCACATCTTCAACTATTGCATCAGCGCCAGCTGCGAAGAAGGATTTCAACGTATGGTGGTATTCGAAGGACAACACACCTACAGGTCAAACATGGGCTGTAGCGCTCAAGGAATTCAAGAAGGCTCACCCAGAGCTAAATGTAAAGTTCCAGCTCAAGACATTCGAAGGAATGAACAACGCAGGAGCACAGATTCTTAACTCAAATGCAGCTCCAGATGTCACTGAATACAACAAGGGCAACGGAACTGCTGGCCTTGCATCAAAGGGCGGACTTCTAACAGATCTCACACCATACTCAAAGAAGTACAAGTGGAATCTTCCATCATCTGTCTCACTTTACGGTCAGTATGACAAGGGCCTAATGGGAACAGGAAAGCTATACGGAGTGCCTTCATATGGTGAATACGTATCTGTTTTCTACAACAAGGATATTTTTGCTAAGAACAATGTAAAGATTCCTACAACAATGGCTGAGATGGAAGCTGCAATGGCTACATTCAAGGCTGCTGGCGTAATTCCTATGGAAATGGGTGGCGCTGGCTACCAGACAGTTCACAATGTTTACGCACTCGCTGTATCACGCGCTAACCAAACTTGGATCAACTCATTCCAGTTGTTCAAGGGTAAGGCTGTAGATGCAACAACAGATGCAAACATCAAGTGGGCAGCACAGACTCTTCTCAAGTGGAAGAACGCTGGATACTTCCAGCCAAACGTTTCAGGTGTTTCACCTGATGACGCTATTGCAGAATTCCAAGCTGGAAAAGCTGCAATGGTTATTGGCGGATCATGGCTAGATGGAAGCATGCAAACAAAGGTTTCAACATTTAGCTACGGAAAGTTCTTGCTACCAGGAACTCTCACAGTTGGATCTGCTGGAAACTTGCTTGTTATTCCTTCACGTTCAAAGAACAAAGACCTAGCTGCTGAATTCATCAACTTGGTTCTTTCAAAGAAGTACCAGAACTACCTCGGCAATGCTGGTGGACTTCCACTATTTGCAGATGCAGAGTCCATTGCTAACCCAGCATCAATCCTTACATCTACACCATTTGGTGTTGCAGTAAAGAAGAATGCATTAGCAATGTATCCAGACTGGCCTGTTCCTGGTTACTACGACATCCTTCTAGCTAACGGAACAGCGCTTCTTTCAAGTGGCGATGTTGATGCTTACATGAAGGCAACCGGAGGTTTCTATAACGACGGTCGTCCAAAGGCATAATCTGTAACTTTGGTTGCAGAAAAGTAACACCCGCGTAGTAAAACGAAGTGGGGTTGGTTCTAAGTAGTTTATAGAATCAGCCCCACTTCATCTACGATTATGAACGTTGAGAATTACGAATAGGAAGCAGAAATGAGTACTAAGTTCGAGCAGACCAGGCAGTACTACTGGTTTGCCGTACCAGGAGTACTCACATTTGCAACACTTGTGGGTGGATCATTTGCTTACAATATTTATCTCAGCTTCAATGAATGGCAAGGTATTGGAAAGCCTGAATGGATCGGGCTAGCAAATTATGAACGTCTAATCCAAGACCGAGTTTTCTGGATCTCGTTCCTGCACGCATTTGAATTTATTCTAGCGATGTCGATTATTCCGACAGCTTTGGGCCTCATAATTGCGGCTCTTATTTATGATTTTATCGCCAAGCATTTTGGCAATGCAGTTTCAACTTTTCTTCGCATAAGTCTTTATGTTCCACAGATTATTGCTCTTCCTGTTGTAGGAATTTTGTGGGCATGGATGCTTTCACCAAATGTGGGTGTGATAAATACAATTCTTAGAAATATTGGTCTTGATAAATTTGCTCTCAATTGGTTAGGCCAATCAAGTACTGCGATGTTTGCGCTTTCAATTATGATGATTTGGATACAAATCGGATACACGATCGTGATTCTCATTTCTGGAATGTCGCGCCTCGATCCATACCTTGATGAGGCAGCGCAACTAGATGGTGCCACATGGTTTGAAAGATTTAGAATTGTCACAATCCCACAGCTTTATCCTGAAATTTCAGTTGTTCTACTGACAACTACTGTTGCCGCCCTAAAAGTATTTGGTCCTGTTTACGTGATGACAAATGGTGGGCCTGGAGATGCCACCCAAGTTCCTGCTTATTTCTCCTATTTCCATTTCTTCTCCACACTCAAAGTTGGCTATGGGGCATCTGTTGCCACAGTACTTGCCATGATTCTGACTGTTCTTGCAATTGGCTTGCTCAAATTCCAGCGGAAAATGGGTGTCTTGCGATGAGTGTAAAGCGCAAAAAAGGAGTTGCTCCATACCTCGTATTAGTTGGCTTGGTATTCATGGCACTTGTTTGGCTATTTCCTATGTACATCGCATTCATTAACTCATTCAAGCCCGAACAAGAGTTCGTTCAAAATGGAGTACTTGCATTGCCGCAAGATTGGGATTTTTCTAAATTTAGTAAATTCTGGGGCGAAGTAAATTTCAGTAAAAAACTATTGAATTCGGCTCAAGTCTCTCTCTTTGTGGCATTGATCGGGGTAGTTCTAAGCTTCCTTACTGCTTATGCAATTGGAATCGGTCGCGTCAAAGGCCGCATCTGGATTCTGGGCTTTTTTATGGTTGCCTTCACAATTCCACAAGAGGCACTAATTTATCCTCTTTACTCTGTATCTAAGATGCTCAATCTTTATGACAACATCTGGTCAATCATCATTATTTTCGGTGTCATGTCTACCGGTTTTGGTACCTACTTACTTTCCTCCGTTATGAGCACATTTCCAGATGAACTCTTGGAGGCAGCTCGCGTGGATGGCGCAAGCCCATGGAGAATTCTGCGAAGTATTGTTTTACCGCTGCTTCGCCCCACACTATTTGTTTTGGCAACGATGTTTTTTATCTTCACATGGAATGAATTCTTGATTCCTCTCGTCATGTTGCCATCTAACGATAATCAAACAGTCACACTTGCTATGGCTGTAACAACTGGTCAATACACCAGTGATCCGACAGCGCGCGCAGCTGCTGCACTCATTGGCTTTATGCCATCAGTAATATTCTTCCTTATATTCCAAAGAACACTTATGCGGGGTATAACCCTGGGAGCGGTGAAATAAGCATATGAAAAAGAATGAGAATTGGTGGCGCCAAGCTGCCATTTATCAGATATACCCGCGCTCCTTCAAAGATTCCAACGCAGATGGAATTGGCGACATCAAGGGCATCACTTCAAAAATTGATTACCTAAAATCACTTAGCCTTGATGCAGTATGGCTTAGCCCTTTTTATCCATCTGAATTAGCAGATGGTGGATATGACGTTGCTGATTATCGCAATGTAGATCCACGTCTTGGAACTCTCAAAGATTTCGACAAAATGCTCAAGGCGCTACATAAAGCAGATATTTCTGTATTCGTAGATATCGTTCCTAATCACTCATCGAATATGCATCCATGGTTTCAAGAAGCTCTAAAGTCTGAACCAGGTTCGCCGGCGCGCAATCGCTATATTTTCAGAGATGGCCGCGGTAAGAATGGTGAGATTGCGCCATCAGATGAAATTTCACACTTCGCACCATCTGCATGGACTCGCACAACTAATGCCGATGGCACACCGGGGCAGTGGTACATGCACCTCTTTGCACCAGAACAACCAGATTTCAATTGGGATAACCGAGAAGTACAACTCGATTTCCTCAAAACTCTTCGCTTCTGGGCAGATCGCGGCGTTGATGGTTTCCGTGTTGATGTTGCGCACGCAATGAAGAAAGATTTCAAACGCTTACATATCGCTAAGAAATCAATGAATGCCTTCAAGATTGCACAAGATGGCACAGATATTCTCTTTGACCGAAATGAAACCCATGAGATTTTTCGCGAATGGCGACAAGTATTCAATGAATACAACCCTCCACGTGTAGCTGTTGCAGAGGCATATGTTCAAGCAAAGCGTCGAATGCTCTATGCCCGCCCTGATGAACTGGGACAAGCATTTAACTTTGATCTCTTAGGTGAAGATTTTGATGCACGTCGTTTCAAGAAAGTTATTTCTGACAATATTCGCCTTGCTAAATCAGAGGGCTCTTCATCGACATGGGTCCTTGATAATCACGATCGTGTACGCCATGCCACTCGTTATGGATTACCTAAGAAAACAAACTTTATTGAATGGCTTCTCACCGATGGCAAAAGTGCCAAATTAGATCGCGCACTAGGTCTTGCTCGCGCTAATGCAGCAACAATGATGCTCTTAGCTCTTCCTGGTTGCACATATATCTACCAAGGTGAAGAACTTGGACTCTTTGAAGTCGAAGATATTCCTGAGAAAGATCTGCAAGATCCAATGTGGTTTAGAAATGTTGTTCCACAAATGGTCAAAGGTAAAGTCTCTGGCCTTGCACTCATTCACACAGATAAAGGTCGTGATGGTTGCCGAGTTCCACTTCCTTGGGATTCTACTAAGCCATCATTTGGATTCGGTCAAGAGAAATCTCACCTTCCCCAACCACAATGGTTTGCTAACCACGCAGTAGATAAACAAGATGGAATCAAAGGTTCCACACTTTCTCTCTATCGCGACGCACTTGCATTGCGAAAGAAATTGCAAACAAGTGAAGAGTTGGAATGGATTCCCACAACCAATCCCGAAGTAATTCACTTCGTACGCCCTAATGGTTGGCAGTGCATCATGAACTTCAATGCAAAGTCATACAAACTACCTGCAGGAAAAGTTGTTCTATCTAGTGCTCCAATTGTCGGTGGCAAAATTGGCGCAAATACAACTGTCTGGCTCATTGATTAGTTCATATTGCGCGTAGATAAAAATTATTTTGAGTAAGTAGCTATACCCGCGCTATCCTTTGCGTGAAGAGTCGCCCGGATCACCGCGTTGCGCAAGCACCGAGGAAAGTCCGGACTTCACAGAGCAAGGTGGTGGGTAACGCCCACCCGGAGCAATCCGCGGGATTAGTGCCACAGAAAATAGACCGCACATGCAAATGTGTAAGGGTGAAACGGTGGTGTAAGAGACCACCAGTATTTGTAGTAATGCAGATAGCTTGGTAAACCCCACTTGAAGCAAGACCAGATAGATAGCGTTTGAGAACTGCTCGTTCGAGCTGTCGGGTAGGTTGCTTGATTACGTAAGCAATTACGTAACTAGATGGATGGTGATCCGTTCGCAAGAACGACAGAATCCGGCTTATAGGGCGACTCTTCTTTATATTTACTCTGCACCAATTGGGTTCTAGCGCTGGCTTCGCCTCTTCAGTGCTCCTACTATCCGCATAATAATGCCAACCAACATCACTCCGTAGACCAGTAGAGAAAATATCCACTTAATGGTTGAGGAGGTTGAGGCAAGTAGAGCAGTCGACGAAGAAATCGTGCCGTCTGCAAGGTACTGCTTTGACAAAGTAGCTAAGGCAAAGTTCTCCAACCAATCAAAGAGAACTTGACCAAATGGGAGCAAATTCAAAATCCCAACCTTTTGCGAATATGGCTTAAACAAAATCGACACCCAAACCACATACATAACTCCGTAGATTAAACCGAAGAGAGAGTCCCAAACCTGATTGAAATTAATGTAGGCATTAATCATCTGATCAGAACGTTCTGCAAGGAAGGCAAGAATCTCTGCCTGACCAAAGCCCAACGAAGTTCCTAGCGACTTAACACTGCTGTTGGCAACTTCAAAAGCCTTGCCCTGTCGCGTTAGGAATAAGACAAGGTAACCAGCAAAGACGGAGGTGGCCAGCAACGCGGTGACCAGGTTTGACTTCGTGTAGAAAAACCGTGACGCGCGACTTAGGGGTCCGGATTTTCTCGACGGATTTTTGCTCTCGGTGCTTTTGCTAGACATCATTGACCATTTACCTCTCTGGTGCGGGTTGTAGATATAGGGCATTGTAATTCCCTCGTTGCTTTAACTCCGGCTTATAGGGCGACTCTTCTTCCAAATTTCTACTGCGCGTAATCAAGTTATTATGTAATAATTTCAGAACGCTTGTTTGGTAGTAAATGGGAGTTGGTTAATAGCCAGGTCCTTTTTACTTTCCTCAATGTGGTACTTCTAATTATGTGTCATAATTGCTCTACAACGGTTTGGTAGTAATTAGGACTTGGATAATTCCAAGTCCTTTTTGCTTTCCACAGCAATTAGGTTTCAACAGAGTTGATACTTTCTAAATTTCCAATTCCGATTCAACCGTAACTTCGCTTCCGTGATGGGGGCGTGTTGTAATCGGCAGCCTAACTGTTTACCAAACCGTTGGAGCGGGTTCAAATCCCGTCGCCTCCACCACAGTCTTGGCTTATGCAATTCGATCTATTGGTAGTGATCGAGAGAATTGCAATAGCTTTGCAGGAAAGAGCCTCGAGAAATCGGGGCTCTTTCTATTTTCTACTCTGGCTTATAGGGCGACCTTTCTCTTATAGTCAGCGTATGTTTGAGGAAAAAGTACGCTCCGAGATTATCGAAACTGGTAACCCTAAGATTAAATCTGCCCGAATTATCATCCAGGCAAGCCCATCGACGATTTATGCGTTCCTTAATAATCCTAAGCGACATAAAGAGATTGATGGCAGTGCAACTATTACTGAGAATATCAGTGGCCCCGATGAATTGGTTCTCAACTCAAAATTTGGCATGAAGATGCACCTTGGAATTGACTATCGAATTCTAAACACCGTGGTTGAGTATAAGAAAGATGAATTGATTGCTTGGCGCCATCTTGGTCGATGGAGATGGCGCTACGAGTTAGCAGATCTTGGAAATGGTTCTACGCAGGTAACTGAATCCTTTGATGGCACTTATGCTCCAGGAATAGCTCAAATATGGCTTAACTTCCGCAAGGCATATCCGTGGACACAGACTGCTGTGGCGAAGACTTTAGTTCGACTTAAAGCAGCAGCTGAAGCGAAGTAGAATTGTTCACATAGATTTAATCCGGCTTATAGGGCGACACTTCCTTAATCCTTACGTTACTCCGAGTAATCGAAGATTTATGCAATAATTGCCACACGGATGTTTGGTAGTAATTGGGACTTGGTTTATATCCAAGTCCCTTTTGCTTTTCCACATAAATTTCATATTCACAATTTTTAGTTATATTCAGATTTTTCTAACAGTTAAACCGTAACTTCACGATCGTGTTGGGGGCGTGTTGTAATTGGCAGCCTAGTCGTTGACCAAACATCTGGAGCGGGTTCAAACCCCTTCGTTTCCACCACAGTCTTAGATATTTCAACTCGATCTATTGGTATCGATCAATGCAGTTGCTTTGTCTTTGCATGGGAGGGCCTCGAG
>CAMBGL010000013.1 GCA_945866155.1 Bifidobacterium breve | reverse complement strand
CAATACAGCAAGCGCTAATCCATATTTAGTAAAGGAGTTCCAATGGCACTCTTTGGTACCGATGGAATCCGTGGTCTTGCTAATCGCGATCTAACAGTTGAACTCGCCCTTGATTTAGCTGTTGCCGCTGCCCATGTACTTGTCGAAAGTTCATCTAATAAAGATCACCGCCCAACTGCAATTGTTGGTCAAGATTCACGCGCCTCAGGAGAGTTTCTAGAAGCAGCTGTTGTCGCTGGTCTAACAAGTGCTGGAATCAACGTGTATCGCGTCGGGGTCTTACCTACACCCGCAATTGCATTTCTAGTTGCGGAATCAAAAGCTGATCTTGGAGTAATGATTAGCGCTTCACATAATCCAATGCCAGATAATGGAATCAAGCTTTTCTCTCGTGGTGGTGGAAAGTTAGATGATGTCATTGAGGCACGCATTGAAGCGCGTATGGGCGAAGAATGGTTACGTCCTACAGGTCGCGGAGTTGGCCGAGTTATCAATGATGAGAGCGCTAAAGATCGCTACTTACAACACTTGCTCGCATCTGTCTCAACACCACTTGCTGGAATTACCGTAGTTGTTGATTGCGCAAATGGTGCATCTTCATTTGTTGCACCTGAAGCGCTACGCCGCGCAGGCGCCAAAGTTATTGCAATCGCAGATACTCCAGATGGTTGGAATATCAACGATGGAGTTGGCTCGACACATCTTTCACATCTAAGAAGCGCCGTTCTAGAACATGGCGCTGATCTTGGAATCGCTCACGATGGTGATGCCGATCGTTGTTTAGCAATTGATGCAACGGGGGCTGAAGTAGATGGCGATTACATACTTAGTATCTTGGCAAAGAGTTTCAAATCTCGAGGAATGCTCAAGGGAAATACAGTTGTTGGAACAGTGATGAGCAATCTTGGCTTCATGCATTCAATGAAAGATGCTGGTATCGATGTTGTGACAACTGCTGTTGGCGACCGATACGTTCTAGAGACAATGCTTGAAAAAGATTATGCAATTGGTGGAGAACAATCTGGTCATGTGATTATGCGCGATTTTGCAAATACTGGTGATGGAATTCTTACAGCCCTGCAATTGATTCAAGAAATAGTTCGCACTGGGAAAACGCTTGCAGAGCTAGCTGCATCAATGGTGCGCTTTCCTCAAGTTCTCATCAATGTAAAAGATGTTGCAAAAGAGAAGTTAGATGGCTCCGCCGTTATTGCTGCAGCAGTCAAGAAAGCACAGGATGAATTAGGTAGTAATGGCCGAGTGTTATTGCGAGCATCAGGGACCGAAGCCCTTGTTAGAGTCATGGTTGAAGCACAGAGTGATAACATCGCTACTAATATTGCGCAGCAACTTGCAGATGTAGTCAAAGGCGAACTGGGGTAATAATAAAATGTGCGGAATTGTGGGATACACAGGTCCGCAATCTGCCGTCGTTCCACTTATCGAAGGTCTTCGCCGCCTTGAATATCGCGGCTATGACTCTGCTGGAATAGCCCTCGGAACCCCCGGAACTCTCTTTATAGAAAAGCGCGCGGGTAAGTTAGTAAATCTTGAAGAGTCTCTTGATGAATCATTGCCAGTTGTTCATTCAGGAATTGGGCATACTCGCTGGGCAACACATGGCGGACCAACTGATCGCAACGCACATCCACACGTTGATAACGAAGGCAAGCTTGCAGTTATCCATAATGGAATTATCGAGAATTATTCAGCGCTCAAAGCCGAACTCGAATCTCGTGGACACATATTCAAATCTGAAACAGATACCGAATCTGTTGCCCACTTGCTTAGTGATCTTCGCAAAGAATATAAAGGTGACCTAACCGCTGCTATGCGCGCAGCTGTAAAACTACTTCGTGGCTCATTCACACTTCTTGCAATTCATGCCGATGCACCAGATGTCATTGTTGGTGTTCGCCGTAATTCACCTCTTGTTGTTGGCCTAGGCAAAGGCGAGAACTTCATGGCCTCCGACGTTGCTGCATTTATTGAATATACAAAGCGAGCAGTAGAACTTGGTCAAGATGAAGTTGTAACAATTACCCCACAAGGAATTTCAATTACAGATCTTGAAGGAAAAGGGGTTGTTCCAAAGGAATATGAAATCTCGTGGAGCGCCGAAGCTGCACAAAAGGGTGGCTTTACGCACTTTATGCTCAAGGAAATCTTTGAACAACCAAAGGCAGTTGCCGATACTTTGATTGGTCGCCTCAGCGATAACAATCAAATTGTCTTAGATGAAATTCGTATGAGTGCCGCTGAGATAAAAGATCTCAAGAAGATTCTAGTTATTGCTTGCGGCACTGCTTATCACGCAGGAATGATTGCAAAATATGCGATTGAAAAGTGGGCAAAGATTCCTGTAGAAGTCGAAATCGCTAGTGAATTTCGCTACCGCGACCCAATAATTGATAAGAGCACACTCGTGATAGCAATTTCGCAATCGGGTGAAACCATGGATACATTGATGGCAATCCGTCATGCAAAATCTGCCGGTGCTCGAGTTTTAGCGATATGTAATACGAATAGTTCTACAATTCCTCGCGAATCTGATGCAGTGCTCTACACCCACGCAGGCCCAGAAATCGCCGTTGCATCTACAAAAGCATTCCTCACTCAAGTAATTGCCGTATATCTAATTGGCCTGCACTTGGCTCAAGTTCGCGGCGTAATGAAGGATTCACAAGTCGCACAGCTCTATTACGAGATGCTCGAACTTCCAGGAAAAATTGAACAAATACTTGAAACTGTTGAGCCACTTCGCACTCTTACTCGCAGCTTTGCACAATCTGAATCAGTTCTCTTCTTAGGAAGAAATATTGGTTACCCAGTTGCATTAGAAGGCGCTCTCAAACTCAAAGAGTTGGCATACATGCATGCTGAAGGTTTTGCTGGTGGCGAACTCAAGCATGGCCCTATTGCACTCATTGATAAAGGAACACCACTAATTGCAATCTTGCCTGCAAGTCATGAACACTCACTTGATGAAAAAATGCTCAGTAACATTCAAGAGGTAAAGGCGCGAGGTGCTCGTGTCATTGTTATCGCACAAGAAAGTGATGAAGTTGTTGGCGCTGAGCACATCATTCGAATTCCTCATGCATCAGCAATTTTTCAACCAATCTTGGCGACGGTTCCTCTGCAAGTTTTTGCATATGAAATGGCGATATGTCGCGGAAATGATGTTGATCAACCACGTAACTTGGCTAAATCTGTAACGGTTGAATAAGTGGAACAACTAGTTGATCAACGCAAGGCTCAATTCAATCGAGCCCTAAGATGGTCAGTTCTGCTATTAATTGGTTTTTTATTTATAACAGCCCAGGTATTGCGCAGTGGCCCACTCATTGCCTGGGATGAAAAGATCAATAAGACTCCACGCCCACGATTCGATGGTTTTTCTGGCTTCTTACTTCGACGTATAGATGATTTAGGTTTGCGATGGTTGACTGCGACGATATTACTTTTAGCGGCCGCCTACATTGCTTATAAATTCAAAACATGGCGACCACTTAACCTAGCCTTACTTTCTTTATTAGCACTGAATTTAATAGTTGGATCTTTCAAACTATTATTGGGACGAACTAAACCGCGGCTCGGTATTGATTTAATTCATGCTGGCGGAATGTCATATCCCAGTGGTCATGCATCTAATGCAGTCTTGTCATGGGGGATATTGGCCTACATTCTTTATCGCTATGCAAAAGTAGATAGATATCAAGGTCGTTTAGCATCGGCAGGGGTAGTCCTTTTATCTCTGACCATTTGCATCGTCTCCTTGATACGTCACACGCACTGGTTTACCGACCTACTTGCGGGCCTATTCATAGGTACATCTATTCTTATCGCTGTGATCGCCGTTGACCGTTATGTGCCTTCGAAGAGTCAACTCTCATGATCGATGGAATCGGAATAGACGTCGTAGATATTGAGCGCTTCAAGTCATCCCTTGATCGCACTCCAGGTTTGGTTGAAAAACTCTTTACGGAAAATGAACGCACTAAACCAATCTCTTCCCTCGCTGCTCGCTTTGCAGCAAAAGAAGCTCTGGCTAAAGCGCTCAGCGTTGGCAAAGGTCTGCCATGGCATGATGCAGAGATTCTCAATTTAGAAAATGGAAAACCAGTATTTCTCTTCCGTGGTGAAATTGCTGAAATTATTGATGGCGCAGATGTTCATCTCTCTTTATCGCACGATGCAGGAATTGCATCTGCCATGGTGATTGTGGAGAGACCATGACGCACAATCGCGCCGAGGTACATATAAATTTACAAGCTATTACTCGAAATGTTGAACTTCTAAAAAAGAAGTCAGGTACAGATCTATTGGCGGTAGTAAAAGCTGATGCGTATGGCCATGGACTAGTAGAAGTTTCTAAGACAGCGCTCCTTGCTGGAGCAGACTGGTTAGGCGTTGCGTTGCTAGAAGAGGCTATATCCCTTCGCAAAGCAGGAATTACTGCGCCTATTCTCGCCTGGCTTGTTCCACCAGGTTCTGATTTTCAGGGTGCAGTGACAAATAATATTGATATCGCAGTTTCATCAATTGCTGCATTCAAAGAAATCGCACAGATAAAAGGTAGGGCACGCGTTCACATTGAAGTTGATACTGGAATGACACGTGGTGGTTTCTTAGATGAGTGGCAAGAATTCTTACAATCAGATTTTTCTACAGTAGAAGTGATTGGCTTCTTCTCACACTTTGCACGTGCCGATGAACCAAGTGAGCAACAAAATCGTGATCAATTCAAACGCTTCAAAGAAATGTTGGCAGAACTTGAAGCAGTCGGTGTTCGCCCGCCAATCAAACATCTCTCTAATTCGGCTGCAACACTGGCTGATCATGGATCTGCCTTGTCGATGGTTCGCACAGGTATTGCAATGTATGGGCTTACCCCAGATACACAGATGGGCAGTAGTAAATCTTTCGGACTTATTCCTGCGATGACACTGCGTGCAAAACTTCATTTAGTAAAGAGCGTTCTCTCAGGTTCACCAGTGGGATATGGCGCTACGGAAAAAACAACTCGCGATACCCATTTAGGTGTTGTTGCGATGGGGTATGCCGATGGAATTCCACGTATTGCGCGCAATGCGGGAGTAACTTTCAATGGAGAACGTGCACCAATTATTGGTCGCATTTCTATGGATCAATTTGTCGTCGATCTTGGCCCAAACTCTTTAGCTAAATCAGGGGATTGGGTCACAATCTTTGGAGAAGAAGGATTTAGCGCAGATGATTGGGCGAGTGCATCGGGAAGTGTGAACTACGAAATGGTTACCCGAATTGGTCCGCGCGTGCCTAGAATCTACGACCATGGATAAGGACCACAATATATTATCGATCAAAAACCTCACAATTAACTTTGGAGGCCTGAAAGCACTCGATGATGTTTTTCTTGATATTGCTCCTAATCAAGTGGTCGCCCTCATTGGCCCTAATGGCGCTGGAAAGACAACGCTTTTCAATGCAATCTCTGGATTAGTGAAACCAGATTCAGGTGATATTTCCTACGATGGAAAATCAATCAAATGGCCGAAGCCATCGCAACTTGCAAAATATGGAATTGCTCGCACATTGCAAGGAGTAGGCCTATATAGCGGACTTACTGTTTTAGAAAATGTAATGATGGGTGCGGATAAGCACAGGAATTCATATTTTATAAAGGACATGCTTGGACTCTCATCATCTAATGAGAGCTCACTCAAAGATCGCGCGATGGATGCACTTGCGTGGGCTGGCGCTGCGCATCTCAGCGATCTCTCTCCTAGTGAGCTTACATATCCAGATTCAAAGCGTGTAGCAATGGCTCGGGCATTGGTTATGCAACCAAAACTTTTATTACTCGATGAACCAGCTGCTGGCTTGGGTCAGGACGAGATTGATACATTGGCCAAGCTCATCAAAGATCTCAAACGCAAATGTGCAATTCTCATTGTTGAACATCATGTTGATTTTGTAAGTCATATCTCAGATGAGGTTTACGTTCTCAATTTTGGTAAAGTAATTGCAAGCGGAAGTTTTGAAACTGTGAAACGTGATCCAGCAGTTGTTGCTGCTTACTTAGGTACAGATTCAAGTAATCATGGTGGGCAGCTCTAATGCTTGAAATCAAAGATTTAGTTACTGAATATGGCAGCGTAAAGGCACTCAATGGCATTTCTCTTATCGCTCATGAAGGAAAGATAACTACTGTTATTGGAGCAAATGGCGCTGGCAAGAGCACGCTACTTCGCACTATTTCAGCTCTTGAACACCCACGTTCAGGAAGTATTACTTGGAAAAATAAGTCAATTGTTGGACTCTCTCCAGAAAAGATTGTGCGCCTAGGTATTGCGCACGTACCTGAAGGCCATGCAGTCATTTCGCAATTGAGCGTTGAAGAAAATATTCAGATGGGTGCCTTATTTCGTATGCGCAGCAACAAGGCTGATGTACGACTAGCTATTTCTGAGATATATCAATTGTTTCCAAGGCTTGAAGAGCGAAAGAGGCAATTAGCGGGCTCACTATCGGGTGGAGAGCGCCAGATGTTGGCAATTAGTCGAGCACTAGTTTCTCGTCCATCTCTACTTTTACTCGATGAACCCTCCCTTGGCCTTGCACCACTCGTTGTTGAACAGATTATTCAAACAGTCAATGACCTCTGCAGAAATACTGGTCTCACAGTTTTATTAGTCGAACAGAATGCAAATACTGCGCTTGGGGTTGCCGATCACGGAATTCTTTTGTCCTTAGGTACCGTTGCTGCTGATTTGCCTGCAGCCCAGATGAAAGCAGATGTCGCACTACGCGCGGCATATTTGGGGTACTAATGGATATTTTCTTATCAGCAATATTTGCAGGAACTTCACGCGGTGCCATTTACGCACTTGCTGCTCTTGGATTAGTACTTGTTTGGCGTGGCGCAGGAGTTGTTAATTTTGCACAAATGGGTCAAGCAATGTTCTCTACTTACATTGCCTCTACCCTCATTGCTCAAAACTATTCATACTGGATTGCATTCGTTGTCGCACTTATTTCTGGTGGCTTACTTGGTGCGCTAGTTGATCTTTTAGTAATGCGCCCACTCAATAGAAAGAAAAGCTCAAGCGCTCTTGATAGTCCTGCAATGCGTTCCACCATTCCAGTCATTGCATCACTTGGAATACTGGGGGTACTTCAAGCAGCTGCAGGAATGATCTGGGCAGCGGAGGAGCGTGGATTTCCAACGCCAGTAAATTCTTTAGGTCTTGTAATAAATGGAAAAATAATGCCATTTACAGCATTTGATCTTTTCGTTATGGGAATAGTTTTTGTAACACTTGTTGCAACCACATATTTCTTCAAAGGCACAGGCATTGGCCTTGCAATGCGCGCTAGTGCGCTCAATCCCGAAGTAGCACGGTTGAGTGGAATTCGAATCGGCTTTGTACGTACCTTGAGTTGGGTTATCTCTGGCGTTGCCTCATCTCTGGCTGGCTTATTAGTTACGCCAAGTGCAAATCTCTCACCATACACACTTGATTTAATTTTGATTATTGGCTTTACCGCAGCAGTTGTTGGCGGCCTTGATAGTTTGCTCGGTTCAGTAATTGGTGGCTTTGCACTTGGCTTATTGGTTTCTTTCGTCAATGTCTACGATGCACCAGAAGATATCTTCTTAGCAATTTTGATTGTTTTGCTCACCGTTCTCATTATTCGACCTCAAGGAATATTGGGTAGCAAGGAGGTTCGACGTGTCTAAAGCTTCTTCATATGGACGCAAGAATCTCGTGATCTCAATCCTATTCACTGCCCTTGTATTTTTCCTTTCAATAAAACTAGATCCATACAACCAAGGCCAACTATCGGTTGCGCTGATGTTTTTCATCGGAATTCTTTCAATCGTTTTACTCACTGGCGCATCAGGTCAAATATCTCTTGGTCAAGGCGCTCTTATGGCAGTCGGTGGTTTTGCAGCAGCACTTGGAATTCTAAATCTTGGTCTATCAATATGGCTTGCAATCGCATTGGCTGTAATCGCCGCACTTCTTGCGGGTCTGTTATTGGGAATTGCGGCTGCGCGCCTTTCTGGCCCGTACTTAGCAGGAACCACACTTGTTATTGCACTCGCTATTCCATCACTTGCAACACGATTTGAATCTGTATTTGGTGGAGACGTTGGTCTCACAATCGCTTTTGGAAATCCACCAGCATGGCTTACAACTTTGATGGGTGAAGTTGGATACGAGCAATGGCAATTACTTGCAACACTTCCATTTGCAACACTTGCACTTTTCTTTACTTTAAATATATTGAATTCTCGTACTGGACGTAGCTGGCGAGCGCTGCGCGATAACGAAGTTGCAGCATCTCTTGCTGGTATGAAAATTTCGGAGACAAAAATATTTGTCTTTGTTATTAGTTCAGGATTTGCTGGACTTGCCGGAGTTCTCTATGGTCTTCGCGGCATTGTTGGACCAAGTGTGTACCCGATATCTCTTTCATTATTGTTACTTACTGGCGCAGTTCTTGGCGGAATTCGCAGCATCCTAGGTGCTCTCATCGGTGCACTCCTCGTTGTCTTTTTGCCAGACCTTATTGAATGGGCTTCAGCCTCGTTTTCACCATCGGAGCAGATCGCTAATTACCTGCCAGCTATGATTTCGAGCCTCTTGCTGATTTTGACTGTGGTCCTCAACCCTGGTGGCATTGCCCACGGTTTGCACCATAAGAAGAGGCGCCACTAAGGAAATTACGCCTAAAAAGCGGTGTTTCGTTCACTAATTGTTCACTTATTAAGCCTTGCATGTTAGGTTCAGGCTGTACTGGGTCGCCTGTGACCCGGCTACTGAGCACAAGCCCCTCGTGCTAGTGCTCAGTAAACTGCAAAAGAAAGAGTGAACGCAGTGAATAAAAGAAATACTCTCTCCCCTCTGACTCGCAGAGGAATGATTGCATTCGTTGCTGGAGTCGCGGTGAGCACAATGGCTATCACCTCGCTGCCAGCAACAGCTGCAAGTGATCCTGGCGTAAGCGCAACCGAAATTGTTCTCGGTATGCAATTGCCACAATCAGGTGCGGCTAGCCCTGGTTACAACAAGGTAGATGATGCAATGCGCGGCTACTTTGATTATGTGAATTCAAAAGGTGGAATTTATGGACGCAAGGTTCGCCTTGTAGTCAAAGATGATCAGTACAAGGCAGGCCTAACTGTCTCTAGCGCGTCATCGCTTATCAATAAAGATAAGGTCTTTGCATTTATCGGAAGCGTTGGAACACAGACACACATCTCTGTTATTGGAGATATCAACCGTCGTGGAATTCCTGACCTTTTCGTCAATAGTGGTTACAGCGGTTTTTATACAGATCCAAAGGTCTATCCAAATTCATTTGGCGGCCTTGGAACATATGTTGTTGAGTCAAAGATTGTTGGTAAGTATCTCAAGGATACATATCCAACAAAGAAGATCGGTATTTTGTATCAGACCGATGACTTTGGTCGTAACGCGCTCGCTGGTTTCACAACAGCAGGACTTACATTTGAAGCTAAGAAGACCGCAGTGAACTTCATTGCTGGTACTCAAGGCTCCCTTGGACTTGCAAGCCAACTCACTGCCCTTAAGGCAAACGGAGTTGAAATCGTCATAGTTGCCGCTGTTGCATCCGCAACAGCTATTGCGGTATCAACAGCTGCACAACTTGGTTACAAGCCGGAAAAATGGGTAGTAACAAGTGTTGGTTCAGATGCAACAACATTCCAGACAATTCTTGGATCTAAGGGTGTTACACCAGCAGTTTCTGCAGGGTTGCTCGCTGGAATCATCAGCGCATCACATGCTCCATCACCTGGCGAAGCCACAGATGAGTATGTAGTTGCATTCAAGAAAATCAACGATGATTTCAACAAGGGTCCAGATAAGCGCTGGGATAACAACGTTCTTCAAGGAATGAATATTGCGTATATGGCTACTTCAGCACTCTTTGGTGTTGGTAAGAACCTAACTCGCAAGAGCCTTGTTTCATATATTGAAAACAATGGTTCAAAGATCAGCAGCGCTGCACTTTCACCACTGGGTTACTCAAGAACAACTCACGAAGCTTTCACAAGCTTCTGGATCGGTGCATATGACGGCGCAACTGTTTTGAAGCCTATTGATGGCACTCGTGTCCTATACACAACTGATTCAGGTACTGGACCAGTCACTGTTTCAAATTATGTGCGTCCTGCGCTCCCTGCAGACGCAATTGCGAAGGGGGCATAAGTAACCATGAAAAATATAACAATGCGTAAGTTCATCGCAACACTTGGTGCAACTGCACTCATTGTTGGTGGAACAGTCACACTGATTCCATCAGCAAATGCAGCAGCTCCAGTTGTTGAAACAACTGCTGGAAAGCTCACCAATGGTGCTGCTTATACAATGAAGGTGCCTGCACGTTTCAATGGCACATTCTTTATTTGGAATCATGGATTTCGTCCATCATATGATTACCCAAGCTACAAAGCCCCAACTGGCGTTGAAGAGCTAACTCCATTTAGCGTCAATCGCAATGCGGATGTAACAGCAGAGATGCTCAAGGCCGGTTACGGAATTGCATCGTATGATCGCGCATCAACTGGCGGTCTACATGGTTGGAATACAACTGATGGCGTAGCGATGCTCAATGATATGGTTGATACTGCACGCGCTAAGTACACAAATATCAAGAAGGTAGTTGTGTATGGCTCATCAGGGGCTGCACCTGTTATCAATCAATTCATTGAGAAGTATCCAGATAAGGCTGATGCAGTTGGTTTGATGGCAGGACTTACAACTCCATCAGCTGCACTTCAGTCACTCTGCGATTACTTCTATCTCCTCAGCGTTTTTGCCGACCCAACCATTAAAGGTTGCGCAGCATTTGGCGTTGCAAAAGGACCTGCAGGACACATGGCAGCCCTTGGTGAATTCGCGAAAGCGGGAGCACTACTTTCTGCATGGAGCAAGGATCTTGGCGCAAAGCCACTTGCATACCCAGCACCACTTGCTGCTGCAGGAATTCCACAACGTTCAGCTCTGCTTCTTGCAGGATTGATAGTTGGAATCCCAACAAAGAGTGCTCATATGGATGGAATCTCAACTTCTGCAGTAATTGCTGAACACAGCATCAATGCAACAGTTGCAATTCTTGAAAACTCACAAGAAGCACTTGGTACTGGAACACTTGCTGGCCAAGCAATTGGTGAAATCGTAGGAGCAGGCTTCTATGACAACACCAAGACAAATTGGTCAGCACTTCTCAGCGATGCTGATTCTGGCCGCTTCAACTTGGGTCTATCGGGTGATGATGCAATTGCAGGAATGCTTGGCGTCTTAAGGTTAGTACCACGCGTCAAGGGTGATCCTGCTGCAATGGCAAAGTTTGCTGCACTCGATAAAATCAACTACACATCTGATAAGCCAACTATCTTGCTTTCAAATGAAGCAGATCGTTTGGTCTTTGCAGGAAATAGCGCACTTTATGTAGATAATGCGCGCGCTTCCTACAAAGCACGTCTTGCTAAGTACAAGGCTGGAACAGGTACAAAGCCGATGTGGAACACATTTGCTATGTACTCACTTACTCCAGAGATCTATACCAAGTTCTCAGATGCAGGCCTTCCTGATTTGGCAGGTCCAGTTGCAGAATCAGGTGTTGGTCACCAATCATTTACTACAGCTCAGATGATGGGTTGGGTTAAGTTGTTGGCACAATCTGCAAAGACAGGTAAGGCTCCAAGTCAGAAATTTGTTGGTTCATCAATCTTTGCCAAGATTGATCCAAACCTAAATACAGATCCTGACTTCCTACCAAATCTTTTGAAATATAAGAGCTAAGTAGAAAATATCAAGGGCAGGGCTTCGGGAAACCGGGGCCCTGCCCTTTTTTCTTTGCCGATACCCTTAGACCATGATCTCTGTTACAACTGCCGAAGAGATGCACGCACTTGGCGTACGCATCGGGCAATCACTGGCAGCAGGAGATCTATTACTCATCAACGGTCCACTTGGCGCTGGAAAAACAGTTTTAGCGCAAGGTATTGGGCAGGCTCTAGGCCATAACGACATTACTTCGCCTACATTCGTTATTTCGCGAGTACATAAAGGCGCACTCTCTCTTATTCATGTTGATGCATATCGCCTAGTTGATTCAAAAAATCCTAATCTTTATTTAGATGATCTTGATTTAGATTCACAGCGTGAAAGTGCCGTCATTGTTATCGAATGGGGTGGGCACGAATCCGCCCGCCTCGATGATGAACGTCTTGAAATATTCATTGACCGCAGCGAGGAAGTACGAAAAGTGAGTGCCACAGGTATTGGCCCACGTTGGCAAGGTTTCACATTATGAGTAATTCTTTAGTAATCGATACCTCAACTAATCGCACTGTCGTTGGCGTTGTTACTGATGGAAAACTTATCTGGAGCGGTCATCGAGACGGTGCAACTGCGCACGGTCCATCACTTCCCCTTTTAGTACAAGAGGCAATTGCACAACACAGCATTGACCAAGTTATTGTCGGAATGGGTCCAGGGCCCTTTACAGGACTACGCGTTGGCATTGCATTTGCTCACACATTTGCACGTGCACGAAATATCCAAGTTATTGGTGTCTGCTCACTCGATGCAATTGCAGCACAAATAGAAGAGAAAGATTTTATTGTTGCAACTGATGCACGTCGTAAAGAGTGGTACTGGGCTCGTTACACAAAGGGAATCCGCATTGGTGAACCAGCAGTGAGTTTTCCAGCCGATGTTGAAGCACTGGGCCACAACGTTCACTTTGCTCTTTTCCCGGACCTTATTGCGATGACTAATCTTGCAACGCAAGGCTCAATAACGGAACCTATGTATTTACGCCGTCCAGATGCAGTAGCAACGGCGGATCGCACATGATTACTTATCGCGAAGCCAGTGCACTCGATATTCCAGTGCTGACATCGATGGAGAAAACACTATTCCCAGAATCTCCATGGTCAACTGCGCAATTCAAAGAAGAATTTGCTGGCGTTCCGCGTACACGCTATTTCTGCGTTGCAATAGATGGTGAAAACATCATCGGCTATGCAGGTGTCATGGTTATCGCACCCGGTGTCGATGCAGACATACTCACTGTTGGAGTCTTAGAAACGTATAGAAAACAAGGCATAGGACGCGCCTTTATGGACCAAATAGAAGCATGGTCTATTCAACGCGAAGCCCCTGCAATGATGCTCGAAGTTGATGTTGAAAATATCGCAGCTGTTGCACTCTATGAAAGCCTGGGTTATTCAAAGATTTCTACCCGAAAAGATTATTACGGACCATCCCTGGACGCCTTCGTAATGCGCAAAGAGCTGGTGCATGCATGAGCCAACCAATAGTTCTAGGAATTGAAACATCTTGTGATGAAACAGCGATTGGCATTGTTCAGGGCCGCACTTTGCTTGCAAATGTCATTGCATCCAGCGTTGAAGAACATGCACGCTTTGGGGGAGTTGTCCCTGAAATTGCGAGCCGTGCGCACCTAGAAGCGATGATGCCAAGCATTGAGAAAGCGCTAACCGATTCCAAACTAACACTTGCAGATATCGATGCAGTTGCAGTTACTGCAGGTCCTGGTTTAGTTGGCGCTCTGCTTGTTGGTGTTGCCTCTGCTAGCGGTCTAGCACTTGGACTTGGTAAACCTTTATACGGAGTCAACCATTTAGCTGCGCACGTTAGCGTTGATTTCCTAACGCATGATCAACCGCTTGATCCAACTATCGCATTACTTGTGAGCGGCGGTCATTCATCACTTCTACAAGTAGATGACATCACGCAAACAATCACAAAACTTGGGGCAACGATGGATGACGCTGCAGGAGAGGCATTCGACAAGATTGCACGCGTTATGCAGTTAGGTTTTCCTGGCGGTCCGGCAATAGATGCACTGGCAAAATCTGGAAATGCCACTGCAATCAATTTCCCTCGCGGACTTACAACATCGCAAGATTGGGAAACACGTCCATTCGATTTCTCTTTTTCAGGACTCAAAACTGCAGTCGCGCGCTATTTAGAATCAACTCCAAATTATGCAAAAACAGATGTTGCTGCATCTTTTCAAGAATCAGTTGTTGACGTGCTTATGCTCAAAGCAATTGCAGCATGTAAAGAAAGTGGAATTGATTCACTAGCAATTGCTGGGGGAGTTGCTGCTAATTCAAGGCTTCGTGCAGTCGCGACTGAGCGCTGTGAAAAAGCAGGAATCCGCCTTCGAATCCCAAGTCCCGCACTCTGTACTGACAATGGAGCGATGGTTGCAGCCCTTGGTTCACTGATGGTTGCAGCAGGTAGATCGCCTAGCCCAATCGCCTTTGACGCTGATTCGGGCCTGCCAGTGACCACCATTGCGCTCTAAAAACTCTAATTTGCCCCTGGGAATAGCCTCGCCTAGAGTTGGCGTTAGCACTCTAGGGTCGAGTCTGCTAATCGGGCAGATCCCCACGAGGAAGTATCACCACTAGCAATAAGGAGAAAGCCATGGCCGTAGCCATAAAGCCACTAGAAGATCGCATCGTTGTAAAGGCATCAGAGGCCGAGACAACAACTGCATCAGGTCTTGTTATTCCTGATACTGCAAAGGAGAAGCCACAAGAGGGCACAGTCGTTGCAGTAGGACCAGGTCGCTTTGATGATGGTGTCCGTGTTCCTATGGATGTCAAAGTTGGCGACGTTGTTCTTTACAGCAAGTACGGCGGAACTGAAGTTAAGTACAACAACGAGGAGTACTTAGTACTTTCAGCTCGCGACATTCTCGCTGTAATCGAGAAGTAGTAATGGGAAAAATTCTTGAATTCGACGAGCACGCTCGTCGCGCAATGGAACGTGGCGTCAACATTCTTGCTGACACCGTCAAGGTAACTCTGGGACCTAAGGGTCGCAACGTAGTTATCTCAAAGTCTTTTGGCGCACCAACAATTACTAACGACGGCGTGACAATTGCGAAAGAGATTGAACTCTCTGACCCAGTTGAGAACATGGGCGCACAGTTGGTAAAAGAAGTTGCTACAAAGACAAATGATGTTGCCGGCGATGGAACTACTACTGCGACAGTGCTTGCACAAGCAATGGTCAAAGAGGGTCTTCGCAACTTAGCAGCGGGCGCACAGCCAATGGAATTGAAGCAGGGAATTGAAGCAGCAGTTGTTGCTATCTCTGCTCGCTTGGCTGAAAATGCAACTGTTGTAAAGGACAAGGCACAGATTGCAGATGTTGCAACCATTTCGGCCCAAGATCGCGTTATCGGTGACCTCATTGCAGAAGCAATGGATAAGGTCGGCAAAGATGGCGTTATCACTGTTGAAGAGGCATCAACTACTGGACTTGAACTCGAATTTACTGAAGGTATGCAATTCGATAAGGGTTACATCTCTCCATATTTCGTAACTGATCAAGATCGTATGGAATCAGTACTAGAAGATGCCTATGTTCTTATCTCAGGAAACAAGATTTCAGCGCTCGCTGACCTCTTGCCAATCCTTGAAAAGGTCGCACAGGCATCAAAGCCACTTTTGATTATTGCCGAAGATGTTGAAGGCGAAGCGCTTTCAACGATGGTGGTCAACCGTATGCGTGGAGTATTTACTTCAGCTGCTGTGAAGGCACCAGGCTTTGGAGATCGTCGCAAGGCAATGTTGCAAGATATTGCTGTACTCACTGGCGGTCAGGTTATTTCATCCGATATCGGAATGAAGCTCGACCAAGTAGGACTTGAATCTCTTGGAAAGGCTCGCCGCATCGTGATTTCAAAAGATGCAACAACAATCGTTGATGGAGCAGGAGATAAGGCAGCAGTTGCTGCACGCGTCTCTGAGATTCGTAACGAGATTGCAAATACAGATTCTGATTGGGATCGCGAGAAGCTACAAGAGCGCGTTGCAAAACTCGCTGGTGGCGTCTGCGTTATCAAAGTTGGAGCACATACTGAAGTTGAGTTGAAAGAGAAGAAGCACCGTCTTGAAGATGCAATCTCTGCAACTCGCGCAGCAGTAGAAGAAGGAATCGTTATTGGTGGAGGCGCCGCACTTGTTCACGCAGCTGATTCACTCGAAGGCGATCTTGGATTCACTGGCGATAAAGCAGTTGGTGTTCGCCTTGTTCGCAAAGCATGCGATGAACCACTTCGCTGGATTGCAGAAAATGCGGGCCTTGAAGGATATGTAGTTGTTGCAAAGGTTCGCGCAATGAAAGCAAATGAAGGCTTCAATGCTGCAACTGATGTCTATGGCGATCTTGCAAAAGATGGTGTCATCGATCCAGTGAAGGTAACTCGTTCAGCACTTGCTAACGCTGCCTCTATTGCTGCAATGTTTATTACAACAGAAGCTGTTGTTTATGAGCGTCC